>JBCCRX010000001.1:0-57872 GCA_039201015.1 Bacteroidota bacterium
TACCATCACTATCGCTATCCATTGTCTCGCTAGCATCGAATGGGAAAGCATCTTCACTATCATTGACGCCATCATTGTCGTCGTCTTCATCACAAAGATCACCGATAGAATCGCCGTCGTTATCGGCTTGATCGGCATTGGCAGTGCTCAAACAATTATCATCTCCATCACAAATGCCGTCAAAGTCAGAATCATTGTTGGCATCTTGCGGACAGCTATCGCAATTGTCTCCGATACCATCATTGTCGTTATCTAATTGATCTGGATTGGGTGTATTGATGCAGTTGTCTGCATTGTCTCCAATACCATCACTATCGCTATCCATTGTCTCGCTAGCATCGAATGGGAAAGCATCTTCACTATCATTGACGCCATCATTGTCGTCGTCTTCATCACAAAGATCACCGATAGAATCGCCGTCGTTATCAACTTGATCGGCATTGGCAATATTTAGGCAATTGTCTTCTTCATCACAAATGCCGTCTTCATCGGTGTCTGCACAAATATCCTCACAAGATGTAATTGGAATTTCAGCAGGCAGCCAATTGGAAAAATTATCCGTCAAAGCGAAATTGAGTAAATTCCCATGGTAAGCATTGGCGGTGCGATCTAGTAAAGTCGTTTCATTGGAATTGTTGCCAGATGCAATGCCTTGATTAAAATCGTAATAAGCCAATAAGCCTTCTTCATCGCCTGCCAATTCGCAGGACATGCTTGCCATAATATCTTGAGCCGTACGTGCCTTGTTCCAGATGCGCAACTCCTCTATGCTTCCTCTGAAAAGAGTACCAAAGCCCAATTCCGCACAAGTATTCGTTCCCATTCGGACAGCATCACTATTGTTGAGATCGGCAATGCCTGTGGTCTTTTTGCTGGTATTTAATTCGCCATCAAGATAGATCAAAAGCTCCATTCCTGCTCTTATCAAAACGACATGGTGCCACTCCCCGTCATTGACCGCAACGGCAGAATTGAGTTGCTCTATATTGACGCAACCTTTTTCGGAAAGCTCTAGAAATACATTTCCCGCAGGAGTCAGTCCTACATTCCAAAAAGTGGAACAACCACAGAAAAAGCGTTTGGAGAGGATGTAGGTATTGGCATCATTTGTGATTGTGCTTTTCATCCAGAAGGCAATACTGAAATCACCTCTTCTGAAATCCATGGCATCAATGTCTCCTAAATTGATTTCATCATCTGTCCCATCAAAATGCAATACATTGGAAGTAGTTGTTTGATTATTGAAAGAGATAGCGTCGTCTTTTTTTAAGCTAAAAATAGAAGACGATATTTGTTCGTTAGCATTTATAAATTCAGCAAAAGAAGGTATTTGCCATTTTGAATTAGAAGGTAAATCCTGTGTTTTTGCAGCGAAGGAAGTAAGCATCCATAAAGCGAGGATGCAGACGCATGAGTAGGTTGTGTTTCTCATTGTCGATATGTATGTTTTCATTTGTGAATAAAAAAGGGTTAGGAAGTACGGTTTATATCGTAATCCCTATAGTCTTAGTTTCCAATTCGGGGCTTAAAGTTATGTATTTTTTTGATAAATGAATAACTCTGACTACAAGCATAGATTTTCTGATTCTTATTTTTGCTTGATCGAAAGTCAAATTTGAGATTTTCTTGCTTCCTACTTACGTTTTGCTGAAATGAATAAAAATTATAGTATGAAAATTAACTTTCTTTCAATACTCATACCTATTGTACTACTTTGCACTACACAAGTACAGTCCCAAATCTCCGCTGCTACTGAAAAAAAAATAGATGCTTTATTCGAGCAAGTCAACACCAGCACACCTGGTTACATGATTGGCATCGTACAGGACACAAGTTCTCTTTTTCAGAAAGGATACGGACTAGCCAATTTGGATTATCAAATTCCAATTAGTGCTGATGCTGCATTTAATATTGCTTCGCTCTCCAAGCAATTCACGGCGGCTTGCATTGCTTTGCTCGTACTAGAAAATAAGGTTTCCCTAGAAGATAATATTCGTAAATATTTACCTGATTTTCCTAAATACAAGCATCCTGTTCAAATCAAGCATTTGATTTATATGACTAGCGGCATCAATGATTACTACTATAATGAACGAGTGAACAAGCAAGATTGGAGCAGCCTTCAGTTCTTTAATGTGGATATGGCAATAGAGGCTTCTTTGAGTAACAAAAAACTCATGTACAAGCCTGGCACCCAATGGTCGTACAGCAATATTAATTACATGCTACTAACGAAAGTGGTAGAAAAAATTTCGGGCAAAAGCTTTTCTAGTTTCATTAAAACACACCTTTTTGAACCCTTAGGCATGAATAATACACTCGTTAATGATGACATTTTTCAAGTCATTCCCAAGCGGGTAATGGGCTACAATCACAGGGACGAGGAAAACACCAATTGGCTATTAGAAAGCAACTATCTACAAGAACGCGGAGAAGGCTTTTTACAGATTCATCGAAACTCGCCACACTATGGTGGCAGTGGCGTGTACACAACGATGAATGATCTAAAAAAGTGGGTGAGCAATTTCAAAACAAAAGCATTCGGCAATCAAGAATTTTACGACCTCATGCACCAAACGATGAAATTTGAACACGACAAAACCAATGATGCCTTTGGCTTAGTCTTCGGTGATTTCAACGGTCATGAAATCATCTGGTACGAAGGTGGTGATTGGGGATTCAGCAGTTATATGATGCGCTTTCCTAAAAATGAATTGACGATCGTATGTTTATCTAATCTAGGAACAGGCAATGCTAGAAAATATGCTAATCAAATTATGGATATATTGATGGAGGATGAAGTGGTTGAGTTGAAGTAAAATAATTCATTTTGAAATAGGGGTGTACGAAGTTTTGAGCCATGCTCAAAATAAGTCCTAGGAATGCTCCTGAAATCACTCAATAAGCATGCCCTAGAGGGATTCCCGTCCGAAGCGATTTACGGAGCATACTTGTTGAGCGATTTTCTGACATTGCCTCAGGTTATTTTCGAGTAAAACGTGTTAATAACTGATGTTACGCAAAACACGCCAATCTCATAGATTAGCGAATAATATAGACTTAAGGTACTACTTGCGTAACATAAGTTAATAAAAACAAGACTTCGTATAGCCCTAATTTTGAAACAAAAAAGAAAACGGATAAAGGAAAAACAACATGCTCAAAATACATCTAAAACTCGCTTGGCGCAATCTACTGCGCGCCCCACTCAGAAGCAGCATCAACCTACTGAATTTAGCCGCTAGCTTAACGCTTGCTGTATTTATTCTTCAATATGTGCTGTTTGAATTTAGTTTTGATCGGAATTGGGCGAAAAAAGAGCAACTTTTCACTTTACAGCGCACCCAAGTTGAAGCGACAAGGGAGGTAATTACTTCCCTTCAAATTGCTTCGGCTTTTGCTCCAAATGCGGTAGAAAGTTTTCCAGAAGTATTGGCAGCGAGCCGTATTTTTCGATTTGCGCAAGGTGCTTACACGGCAGGCGAAAAAGTATTTGAAGAACCACAAGCCGTCGTGGCTTATGCAGATGCTCGCTTTTTTGAGCTATTTGATGTGAAACGTTTGGCGGGAAAAGGCGAAAATTGGCTTACCGAACCTAATCAAGTCGTGCTTTCGAGCAAATATGCGCAGAAGTACTTTGGGCGGACGGACATTGTGGGTGAAAGCATTCAATATGCCGATATGGAGCAAGCATTAAAGGTGCAAGGCGTTTTTGAAGATTTGCCAGAGAACGTCCACTTTGAGTTTGAGATGCTATTGAGTATGTCCTCTAATCCTTATTTTACGGATGCTTACCTCAGCGAAACTTGGACGAATAGCCTATACAACACCTATTTGTTGTTGGAAAAAGATACTGATACGCAGGCTTTGACCAACAAATTTAATGCGCTCAATCAAGAAAAACGCGGAGCAGCACTTGCCACCAATGGCACGACGGAAAGCCTTGAATTACTAGCGGTTCAAGACATTCATCTGACGACCAGTGTCAATGGACAATTCAAAGAGAGCGGCAACAAAAAAGTGCTTTGGGGACTGCTGCTGGCTGCCGTTTTCATTTTGGGAATCGCTTACAGCAACTTTGCCAATTTAGAACTACTCAAAGCCTTACAAAAAGCAAAAATGGTAGGTATTCGCAAAGTACTAGGCGCGCAAAATCAACAGATTGCGCAGCACTTTCTGGCACAAGCGGGACTATTTAGCATCATTGCCGTTCCGATCGCGCTTTTGTTTTATCAAATTGGATTGCCTTCCTTCAAAAATTACTTGCAATACACTTTGCATTTACCCGACGCTTATCAATTTTATCTGATTATTGGCTTGGTGGCTACGCTGCTGCTTGGCTTTTTACTGGTCGGCTATCTACCTGCGCGTTGGATGTCCACTCGCAACACATCGCAATTACTTGCAGAAAACAGCATTCACCAAAAAATAAGCAAAAACAAAAGTACACAGGCTTTACTGCTTTTTCAGTTTACAACGGCAATTGTACTCATCCTCGCTGCCCTTTTCACAACAGGACAAGTGGATTATATGCTTAAAAAAGAGCTTGGTTTGGACTTGGAGCATACGCTTGTTTTTCGTGCGCCTAGTATCTACGAAAGCTACGAACAATTGGGGCAAAGCTGGGAAAATTTCAAATCCAATACCAGCCAGATTTTGGGAGTGTCTTCCATTGTGAGCATTTCCGATATCCCTGGCGAAGAAAGTTTTTGGTTGAATACTTTCAATCGAAATCCTAGAACGCAAGCGAATCGTACCGAAGATAAACGCCTCCAACGACTTTCCGTATCGGGCGATTTTTTGGCAGGATTTTCCAATGAATTGTTAGCAGGAAGAGGTTTGAGGTACAATTTTGCCGCTGACAGCAATGCGGTCGTACTCAATGAAAAAGCCCTCCAAGTCTTTGGCTTTGAAAGCCCCGAAGCCGCCATTGGTCAAACGCTCTACGGGAGTGAGGAAAACCTAAATATCGTGGGGGTCGCTAGCGATTTTCATCAACGTTCTCTCAAAGAAAATATTCAGCCTCTGCTCATCACTTACTATCCTTCGGTGGCAAGTTATCTATTGGTTAAAACGGCTTCTCGACCTTCTAAAGCAACGGAAAAAGCCATTCTTAACACCTACCAAAAAGCTTTTCCCAACAATCCAGTAGATTATTTTTACCTCAACGATCATTTTCTGCGACAGTACGCCACCGACCAAAAGCTCAGTCAACTACTTTGGGGCTTTACGGTCTTTGCCATTTTTCTGTGTTGCATTGGTTTGTTCGCACTCACTGCGCACATTATTCAAGAACGCACCAAAGAAATCGGCATCCGAAAGATACTCGGTGCTAGTGTTGCTAGCATTGTCGGCTTGCTTTCTAAAGACGTGGTAAAATTGGTCTTCATCGCCTTTGTGATTGCTGCGCCCATTGCTTATTATTTTATGCACCAATGGCTACAAAATTTTGCTTATCGCATTGACTTGCAATGGTGGGTATTCGTGTTGGCAGGTGTGGCGGCGATTGTCATTACTCTATTGACAGTAGGTGTACAGAGCATGAAAACTGCTCTAGAGAATCCAGTGAATAGTTTGAAGGATGATTAAAGGTAGCAAACTTGCTTTCTCCAACCTCCCTTTCGGATGCCTCATGTAATATTTCGTTATACTTTTAGTTTGGGTTCAATTCATAGTATGAGCAACAAGAATTGGAATTTTTCATCCTTTCTCCAAAGGCACCTTCTTCACATTCACGAAAGAAATAATGCTGTGGTCTTCTCCTATTCTGCCTCGATCATTGCTTTCCCAATATTTACAAACAGTGGAGTAGGCGAGTAAAGAATGTATTTTAGGCGTGTACGAAGTCTTAGTCCATGCTCAAAATAAGTCACAGTAACGCTCCTGAAATCGCTCAACAAGTATGCCCTAGAGGCTTTTTTATGAATGACTACTTAGTCTCAAAATCTTGAACCCAGCCAGAATTGTATGGTGCAAGGGATGTTTTCATATTTCCGCTTTTTATAACCTACCAATCAGACCATCAATTATCTCATAAAATAAGAATAAACGGAGACTATAAAGTTTGATTCAATATTGGTGTAAGATATTAAAATTAAGTAACTGCTATTTTATTAAAATTAAATCTTGATTTAATAGCAAAAACAAAACATATCATTTTTTTTACAAAAAAGCATCATCGTGAAGTATTGCTTGTTTCACAAACTCCGCTCAAATTGACAATCAACTTAAAGAATAAATAATGATTTTGATGAGTGCAGAGGCCATAAAATTTTCTATTTTCACCGCGCTTTTGAGCAATGCTAAGCAAATCAATAACATTACATGGCTTTACAAATCGTAGATCATCAGCGCACTAAGATTGTGGCGACCATCGGACCAGCCTCCAGTTCCTATGAAATGCTTTTGAAACTTGTGCAGGCTGGGGTAGATGTATTTCGCCTCAACTTTTCGCACGGCACGCACGAAGATCATAAAAAAGTAATTGACCACATTGTCGCGATCAATGAAGAATATGGTACGCACGTTGCGATTTTGACGGACCTGCAAGGACCAAAATTGCGGATTGGTGAAATGGAAAATGGTGGTATAGAAGTAGAAGAAGGTGATATTTTAACTTTTGTGAATGAGGCCTGTACCGGTACAAAGAATAAAATATACATGAGCTACGATAGGTTTCCGCAAGATGTGGAAGTCGGAGAGCATGTACTCGTGGATGACGGAAAACTACTCTTTGAAGTCCTATCTACTAATAAGAAAGACACCGTCAAATTGAAAGTACTTTTTGGGGGAACATTGTGTTCTCGTAAAGGCGTCAATTTACCGAACACCAAAATATCTCTTCCTTCGCTGACACCAAAGGACGAAGAAGACTTAGCTTTTATCTTGACGCAGCCCGCCGTCAATTGGATTGCACTTTCTTTCGTTCGGACGGCAGAAGATATGAAGAACTTGCAACGTAAGGTGGATGAAAAAAATCATCCTGCCAAGATTTTAGCAAAGATTGAGAAACCCGAAGCCATTGAAAACATCGATAAGATCATCAAAGCATCCAATGGTATTATGGTGGCAAGAGGAGATTTGGGGATTGAGATTCCAATGGAGACCTTGCCTTTGGCGCAGAAAATGATTATCAAGAAGTGCATCCAGAGAGCGAGACCCGTCATCGTAGCCACGCACATGATGGACAGCATGATTTCCAGTCCCACGCCGACGCGTGCAGAAATCACAGATGTGGCCAATGCGGTGCTGGACGGAACAGATGCAGTGATGCTAAGTGGCGAAACCTCCGTAGGTCGTTATCCTGCGAAAGTAGTAGAAGCTATGAATAAAATCATTGAGCAAGCCGAAAAACACTACGCCATTGATGACAAACGCCCAAAACCTGCAAAAAAATCAAGAACTTTCCTTTCTGACGCCATTTGCTTCAATGCGGCTAAAGTTTCTGACGAAGTTGATGCAAAGGCTTTGGTTGGTATGACCGCTTCTGGCTACACGGCTTTCAAACTATCCAGCTACCGACCCAAAACAGAGATTAAAATATTTTCTGATTCTCGACACATGATTAATACTTTGAGTATTGCTTGGGGCGTCAGATGTCATTATTACGATAAGTTCACCACTACGGACGAAACCATAGAAGACGTCACTAATATTTTAAGAATAAGTAAGGTGGTGAAAAAGGGAGACATCGTAGTCAGTACGGGCAGTATGCCTATTAAAAAACGGCATCGCACCAATATGATGAAGATTACGGTGGTGGAGTAGGGGAGGAAGTTTTGTTGAATTGTTTACATTGTTTATTTGTTTAATGCGCCTAACTTCTCTGATCTGACTTTTCTATTTTAATTAGGCGTGTACGAAGTCTTGAAATTTTTAACATTTAGTTCAAAGCAATGCTGAATAGCGCTTAAAAATCGTTCAACAAGTATGCTCAAGTTTCTTTCTTCGGACGGAAACACAAATTTTTCCTGATTTTTTGAAGAAAAATCAGGAAAAATTTGTGTTTCCGTCCACAGAGATTTGTCAGACATACTTGTTGAGCGATTTCAGGAGCTTTATTCAGATTTAATTTTTTTTATTTAAAAACTTCGTACACGACTATATTTTAATGAACATTCTATTCCTCACCTATCAAGGCGATCTAGCGGGTTCCACCAATTCTATTGCTTATTTAAGTAATGGTTTAGCAGAAAGAGGACATCGCGTAGTGGTAGGATGCAGAGCCGCCTCTTTGTTGTATCGTTTGCTGGAAAATACGAAAGTCATTCGTTTTCCTATGACTTTTAAAAGCAAGATCAGTAGAGCAAGTATTCGACAGATCAAACAGGTAGTAGAACAGCACAATATTCAAATCATCAATGCGCAATCTAGCAAAGACCGCTATTTATCTATTTTCGCAAAATGGCGTCATCGTTTGCCCTCGAAAATAGTGCATACCCGCCGACAAACACCCAAAAGCGTTGGAGGTTTCTTACAAAATTGGTTCTATGTGAAAGGAACGGATAAGATTGTGACGGTGAGTGCGCAACTCAAAAAAACCTTCATCGAAAAAGGCATTCCTGCGGAGCACATTCATGTGATTTACAATGGCATTCCAAAAGAAAAATTTGAGCAGGTTTCTACTAAAAAAGTAGCGGCACTGCGTCAAAAGTTCGGCATTCAAGTTGGAGACAAAGTCATAGGTAGCATTTCTCGTTTGAAAAAGCAAGCGCAAATCGTTCGAGCCTTGCCATACCTAAAGGAAAATATAAAAGTGCTTTTTGTTGGCATAGAGAACGGGACATTTGATGATTTGAAAAAAGATTTGGGCATCAAAAATGAAATCATCTATGCAGGTAAAATAGAAAGTACAGCGATTATGAATTATTATCCACTGCTTGATATTCAAATTTTAGCTTCTACTATGGATGGTTTTGGTTTGGTGCTGGTAGAGGCAATGGGTTTGGGTATCCCTGTCATTGGGACGCGCTGCGAAGGCATCATTGATGTATTAGAGGATCAAAAAAATGGACTTTGGTTTGAAGACGGAAATGTGGAAGCACTAGCCAATCACATTAAGACGATTTTATACGATAAAGAACAACGCCAAGCACTCATCGAAAATGGCTATCGCGCAGCTCGGGAGCGGTTTACAGTAGCGCAAACAGTTCTGAATTACGAGCGGTTTTTTACATCTATTTTAGATTAGTGTCTGGGACTTCCACCCTAAATCACTCGACAAATCACACTTTTTTTTCTAACACATATTAAATATTAGTATTTTTCGTTAATTTTGTATCATTGCTTACTAAACACAAAACTATACCATTCATTTTCGCTAGGAAATGAACTCAATGGCGGTAAAAAACAACTGAATTTAACCGCAGCCATCGCTTACTTACCTTTCAAGCTTACATTCTTATTTCAACTTCCTCTGTGCTGGTAGTTTATTTTTGATAATAAACGGGCAGGTAACGACCTGTTCCCTAAACACAGACTAATATGCCGAACTTCTACCAAACTTTACCAGCCATTTTCACGCTCTTTTTAATGACTTGCTGCAGCACGATTTTAGTATCGCAAGTTTACAATATAGACGATGAAGATGGCAACACTGTTCGTTCGTGTACGGGTCGCTTCTACGATAGCGGCGGCAGCAATGGACGCTACAGAAATTCAGAGGATTACACCGTTACTTTTTGTGCCGATGCCGCTAATCCTGGAAAATCTGCCCGTCTGACTTTTCAGTCCTTAGATTTAAGAAACAATGACGAACTTACCTTTTACGATGGACCAACTACCAACTCTCCCTTTCTACAACGAGTAGATGATGGCTCAAATAATATTGTTCCCTTTGCCGTTTCGGCGACCCGCAACAACGAAAGCGGCTGCTTGACGGTCGAGTTCTCTTCCAATTTCATCCGAAGAGGCGATGGCTGGCTGGCGGATTTGAGCTGTATTGAGCGTTGTCAGGTCATTCAAGCAGAATTGGTAAGCACTGATCCGCCAGTCATGCCGAACGATACGGGTTGGGTGAATGCCTGCATGGGGCAAGAAATCACTTTTGTCGGTAGAGGGATTTTTCCACAAGAAGGACGATTTTATAGTCACGCTAATAGCTCTAGGTACTTTTGGGACTTTGGAGATGGTTCGCCTAGAAAAGAAGGGCGCGAAGTCACACATACTTACACGGAATCAGGTGGCTATATGGTTCAATTGACCATTCAAGATCAAGTCGGTTGTTTGAATATCAATAACATTGACCAACGTGTTCGGATTTCTCCAAAACCTGAGTTTACGGTACAAGATACACCGCAATTTTGCTCAGGCGATACCTTAGACTTGACAGGAAGCATCAATGGCGCGAACAGCAACGCGCTCATCAACGTCACTGCTCAAGAAGGTACTTTTCAGCCGCGTTACACCCGCTCCGATTCGCTCTTTTTGCCCGACGGAAAAGGCGTAGCCTACGAGACCAGCGTCAACATCACAGAATTTGCGTCGGGGCAGATTTTGGAAAATATTGATGATCTTTTGGGCATTTGCATCAATATCGAGCATTCGTATATGCGCGATTTGCAAGCTTCTATAGAGTGTCCAAATGGTACAGAAGTTATCTTGCAAAATTTTGTGAACGACAATCGAACGGGTTCGGTTTTCTTAGGGGAACCAATAGATGTAGAATCTGATCTGACACCTGGCGTAGGCTATAATTATTGCTGGACTTCCGACACCACCAATCTTACTTGGTTTGAATACGACCGAGCAAATCGACCACGCACGCTGCCCGAAGGAGATTATCGCTCCTTTTCTAGCTTAGATTCCTTGATTGGTTGTCCACTGAATGGAGCTTGGACGATTACCATAGAGGATTTTTTGCTAAGAGACAATGGCTATATTTTTGATTGGACGATCTCCTTCAATCCAGATTTGTACCCGACTTTGGAAAGTTTTAAAGCAGATATTACCGACTTTTCTTGGGAAGGATTCGACAACAATCAAGCAGCTCTGAATTCGGCAGGTCAAAATCCAGTGACCTTTTCGGTAGTGGACGAATTTGGTTGTACTTTCGATACGACGATCGTTGTGCAGGCATTGCCGCCTACGCACCCAGATTGCTATACGTGCCAGCCGCTTTTGAGCCAAGCAGAAGATTTGACTTATTGTGAAGAAGAAAGTCAGAGTTTGAATGTAGGAGCAGCCAATTTAGATCAAATCATTCAGTTTGATGCCTTTCCCAATTACGATCAACTCAATGGAGATGACCATTCTACAAACTCACCTTTCCAAAGTGAATTGGACATCAATAGCATCTTTCCGACCACTTTAGAAGATGTTTCCAATTTGATCTCGGTCTGCATCAATATTGAATCGGGGGAAGCTAATCCACTTTCGGACATCAGCGTCGCGCTGCAAGCCCCCGACGGAACGATTGTGCAATTGGTGAGCAACAATGGTGGCAGTGGCATGGGCTACGAACAAACTTGTTTTTCTCCCGCCGCTACGACCCCCATACAATCCGCAACGCCTCCCTACACGGGTACTTTTGCCGCCGCAGGCGATTGGAATGCTTTGAATGGTGTAGCGATCAATGGCACTTGGTCACTTTTAGTTTCAGATCGTGAGGGCGCAACGAATAGCACAGTGGAGAGTTGGTCACTTAGCTTTAATGCGCAAAATGACATTACTTACACTTGGTCGCCAAGCGCAGGTTTGTCTTGTTCAGATTGCCCGAATCCAGACGTCCTACCGACCAATGATATTACTAATATTTACACCGTTCAAGCCCAAGATCAATACAATTGCTCCAGCTTGGACACCATTCAAATTACGAATATTTCAAAATTGGAAGTACCTAATTTGAATTGTGAAAGCGTGGATCGGATACTTGCCATAGACTGGGATGCACAAAGTGATATAGATTACGAAATCAGCATCAATGGTTCTAATTGGTTTGCGCCAGAAACGAATATTTCACACGCTGTGAACGGCTTGCGTGATGATGATGAAGTAAGCATTCAAATTCGACCCATATTAGAAGGTTTGGCGCCCATTTGTGAAATTCCGACCAATGATACGCTTTGTGTTTTCGATGGCTGTGAATTAGAGCTAATGTTGACGAATGCTTCTTTGGATTTGAGTTGTTTCGATAGCAATGATGGCATGGTCGAATTGTTGTGGGAAGACGGCATCGGTCCATTCACTTATAGCATAGAAGAAGAAAACGTTAGCACGGATAACACAACTTTCAGAGCCGATGATTTATCGGCAGGTGAGTACCAATTTGTAGTGCAAGATGCAGACGAATGTACCGATACGGTTACTTTCGTGATTGATGCACCGCCGATGCTGGAGCTAGAAGCCGTTTTGCAACATCCCGAATGCAACAACGACCCCAATGGCTTGATTGAATTGGAAGCGAATGGTGGAACACCCAATTATACTTACAGTCTGGATGGCATTATTTTTGAAAGTACCGCCGTTTTTGCGGGATTGACTGCGGGCGTTTACGAAGTCATTGTAAAGGATGAAAATGATTGTGAGTATCAGCAGGAAATTGAGTTGCTAAATCCAGAAGCCTTAGTGGTAGAGATCAAAAAAGGCGAAAAGGAGGATTTTATAGCGATAGAATACGGCGATGAAGTACAGTTGTTTACCAATTTGATTAATGCGCAAGGCAATGTCACTTACGAATGGACGGCATTGAGCGGAGATTCGACGATCAGTTGTTTGGATTGTCCTTCGCCTTTAGTGCAGCCCATTTCTACCACTTATTACGAGCTGGAAGTGATCGACGAAAATGGCTGTAAAAGTTCAGATCGGGTGCAAGTGCGCGTCGTTCGTACTTTCAAGCATTACGTGCCTACGGCTTTTAGTCCCAACGAAGATGGCAACAACGAACGCCTTACCGTTTATAGCGATTGGGATGCAACGATCAAGCAATTTCAGGTTTTTGATCGCTGGGGCGGATTGCTGTACAGTGCTTCCGATTTTCCTGCCAATGATGAAATGGCGGGCTGGAATGGTTACGATCAAAATGGTGATTTGATGCCGATTGGTGCTTATGTTTGGTTCGCAGAAATTGAGTACAATGATGGGACGAAGAAATTGTATAGTGGGAGTACGACTTTGATGAAGTAGGGAGTTTTCTTTGAAGAATTACGCGGAGCAGTACTTTACGTAACTCTGCGATAGTGTGTACAACGAATTGCACTTCTGCAAAAGAATAGTGTAATAATATTGAAGCTTCGTTCTCTTCAAATCAACTTGGCATCGAGCCAAGTTGATTTGACAAAGATTCTTGGTAAGTAGTATCAAATATTTGTGTAATTTATTATACAAATCTGCGATATATCCTCTGCGTCACTCTGCGGTTAAAAATCTACCTAGCTCGCATCAAAGCCCTCAAAAACAACAGCCCAAACGAAATGATACTTCCCCAATTCAGGTAGTAAAGAAATGTACTTTTTTTGCTTGGATAGTTCAATAAAAAATAAATGGCGACGATAGTGAGTGCAGCGTACAAAAACTGTTGTCCCAGATAAAAAAAGCGATCCAACCTTTGATTCAGCCCTTTCACTTCATATTCTAGTTCGCCTCTATTAGCGGTTTTCAACAGGCGGGAAAGCTCCGTTGGTAGAGAAATGGCCGTCGTCAAATGATTTTTGAAGCTGTTGACGATTAGTTGGGTCAATCCTTGATTGTTGTTCAAAACGTGCTGCTTCATATAAGGCTTCACCACCTCTAAAGTATCCAAATTGGGCGCAAGATGAAAGGAATTGCCGAGTAGCAATACAATGGTTCTATTGAGTAAAATATAGTCTTTGGGAATCTGTATGGCATTGGAAATGTCGCGCAAATCTACTTTTTTAAGTAAGCTAGCAATAGAAGATAGACCAGACTTTAGTTCTACATTCTGGAAATTCAAGCCGTCCAGTTGTACTTCTTCTTGCAAAAAAGTTTTGAAGGTATCTACCAGTTGCTCCACGTACTGCTGCGAAGCTTTATCCGAACCAATGAAACCCATTTTGCGTAAGGCTTGCACCGTGGCTTCCGTATCATTTCTTACGACCGCTTCTATCAGTTCAGGAATCGCCTTTCGCATGCTGTCATTCAGTTTCGCGACTGCTCCAAAATCCAATAGAATCAGTTCTCCAAACTCGTTCACTAGGATATTACCAGGATGCGGATCGGCATGGTAAAAACCGTCCACCAAAACCATTTTGCAGTAGAGTTCCAGCAGCCGTTCTGCCAGCTCAGAAGTATCAATTTCCCATTCTTTCAATTGCTGGACTTGCCCAATATTCACCCCTTCACAGTACTCCGCTACTAATATCTTTTTACAATTAAATTCAGGATAGACTTTGGGTACGCGTACGCGCAATTCAGGCACTGCTTGTAAATTCTCTGCAATCCGTTGCATCGAAACCGCTTCTTTTCGATAATCCAATTCTTCTTCTATCATTTGGCGCACTTGCGAATAAGTATGATCCAAGCCTTTCACATTCATAAAAAAAGCATGAAGGCGCACTAGATTCTTCAAAATCGTCAAATCTGCTTCCGCAATAGCTTCGATGTTCGCATGTTGAATTTTAACGACGACTTCTTTTGCTCCCAAACGCGCGCGATGCACTTGCCCAACAGAAGCCGCTGCCAAAGGGACTTCTTCAAAATGCGTGAATAGTTCCCTTGGCTTCCCACCCAGTTCTGCTATGATGGTTTGCTCGACTTCTCGATAAGGTTTGGCTTTGATGTGGTCTTGCAGTTCTTCCAAAGGCGCGCGAAATTCGTCGGGTAAGGCATTGGACAGATTAGAAATCAGTTGCCCAAATTTGATGAACAGGCCTTGCAGTTCTTGCACTCGATTTTTAATGCGATCTGCATTTTTTTGGTGTAAGCGTTTGATGCGTCTTTCGTAATAGGCTTTGCCCCATACTTTGCTTTTCCAGTGCAAGCCAATGTAGCTTAGAAACACAAGGGTCGCTGTCCAGTAGGCTTTGCGTTTGCGAACGCGTGGAGAGAATATTTTTTGTTTGTTGGACATGGTCGTTTTATAATACAGCTAATGCTTAAGGGGTCACGCAGATTTATTTTTAAGATATGTCATATTTTAGTTTTTGAAAACAAGCTCATAACTGTTTAATAACCAGCTTCTTATCAAAGTCAAACATGACATATCTAGCATTCGATTAATTATGTCCAGGTACTTAAGGAATGGTACACAAATAAATTTACATTTTGACTTGCTCTTTTTTCCTTACTCGACGTTATAAAAAGCCTTACAGAACTAGGCTATGCGCGGTTTTTATGCCTTGACTAAGAAAAAAATAGCTGCCTCAAAATTTGTAAATTTATTTATATCCCATTCCTAAATGGTCATTATAGTACCTGAATTTCTCGCTTTTTTGAAGATTACTTTCTGTTTATTCATTGAAAATGTTGAATTGTTTATTCGATGCTTCAAAGCCCCAAGCTATCCATTTTAGGTGCTTCGTAGCGGCTGTCTTCTGCTGGATACCTCAATTGAGCATCGTACATGCCTTTTTCTTTAGCCATTGACCAAATGAGGCTTTCGCCTGCTGGGATAGTAGTCGTGGCGTATTTAAAAATACGATCTTGATAAGCCAAATCTGCGTCAATGACCTCCCAACCTTCCGCCTTGAATCGCTCAATTAAATCATTCAAAAACAAAGCAGAAGTTAGGTTGTGATGCAGCAGCAGCGTATGCAAAATATGTCTTTTATTCATTTCGTAGGATAGCTGCTCATAGTAATTAGCACGCGCTAGAATGTGTTCCAGGTAGAAGTTTTTGTAGGTTTCTACATCCACCTTTTCCTTTCCTGTTGCGCTCATTTTTTTAATTAATCGACTGTTGATGTACCAATCCGAAGCGTCAATGGTGACATGCCCATTTCGGTAATTATGCTTTTCCAGAACGGCTCGAATGGAATCTATTCTGGAGCGCGTTTTGCCTTCTTTTAGATAAGGAAATCGAAAAAGCGGTATGTAATTAGCGTAGGAATGAATTAAGCTATCCGTTCGTAATAATTCATTTTCAAAGTTAGCAACTGTATTTTTAGGATCGCTAAAATTGGGATGCGAAAAAGTGTGATTGGCAATTCGATGACCGCTTTTGTCCCAAGTATCTAATAAATATTGTCCTTTGTCGTCCGATTTATTGAAACCCGTTACAAAAAAAATAGCTTTTAAATCCGCTGAATCTAATGCTGCTAAAATCATTTCATTCCATGCTTCAAAAGGATAATGGAGTATATCTCTAGTGATGCCATCATCAAAGGTAAAGCTGACTTTTGGAGATTGTTCTTTAGGCAGATCATTGCTTTTCTCAATTTGAGGTGTACAACAAAGAAAGCAACTACAAATGACAGGAATTAGAAACAGGTATCGCATAATTTTGTATAAATTTTTTCGTCCTTTCACCACTCGAAATTCTCTCCTAGCAAGTTGGCTAAATTTGTGTTATGTTCTTCAAAATAAAGACTCAATTTTTCCCTCAATCCATCAGATAATGCATCATATTGTCGAGCATTGCGCGCTTTCAAATCACTTGGATAAATCGCATCTACACCAAGAAAATCAAATACTTTAGTGAGTTCTTTTTGGGGATGGCTAAAAAAATCTTCGCTTTTTAAAAATAAGAATTGCTCCCTCTTGAAATGCTTCAGCCACACTTGCAATTGCTCGTAATATTTGCTGCGCTCCAGATAAAATAAGTGATCTTTTTCGATGGAAAAGTAAGAAGGATTCTTAGCTATAATAGCGGATTCCTTTTCTTTCAATTTTTTTTCTTGTTCAATGGCTGCTTCGAAGTTGGGCGCGTCATCCCAATCAAAATCGACGCTCATTATATAGCTAGAATAGGCTCTATCTATTGGATTTCGTAGCATTACAATCAGTTTCGCATCAGGTATAGTTACCTTCATACGCGCAGCAGCTTCGGGATGAAATAGATAGCAGGGCGTAACTTCTCCCGCCAAAAGCGGACTGTTTTTGAAAGGAAAAAATCGACGATACCAAGATAGTCCTTTATCGAAATTGGTATTAAAAAAATGCAATTCTTTTCGACGCGACATCGCAATTTGTGGATGTTGTTTTAGGCAAGCAAAAAGAGAGGTGGTACCGCCCTTTTGTGTACCAATAATAATAAATTCAGGTAGCTTTCGCTTTCGACTAGTAAGGATTCGATATTGATAGTTGATTTTTCTGCTCCATTTATTCCAACGCCTTTTCAATCCGTTCTTTATATTCATTTTAAAGCTGGTTTGTCTCTGTAAATAAATGAAGATAGCAAGACTTTGCGTAACTCTGCGGTTAAAAAAAACTCTTCAAAAATTGAACCACAAAGACTACATAAACGCCAAGTGGATTACCACAGTTTGCGACTGCGATATTACAGGCAGGTGATTGTGAAGTAGAAATTTCCTTCAATTCAAAGGATTAAAAATGATCTGAAATACCATAATGATGCTGAAAGAAGCAATGAAACTTAGGACTGTATTTTGTAGAATTTGAAGAATATAAACTAAGGTGAAGGCTTCCATGCTAAAATACACCAACAGATGAATGGAGAGTAAGATGCTCAAGTAAGGAACAAACCAAGAGTTACCCATTCGGTTTCTAGTTGGACTATAACTTAGATTATAGCCGCCTTTGGGCTGTAGAATAGTCAAAACGCGTCCTCTCAAAAAGGCAGTCACGGTACTAGCACTAGCGTGCAAGCCAGGCGTGTCGTAAAACATATCTACAGTCAATCCAATCACAAATCCTAAAAAGATGACCAAAAGTCGATTGGTTTTGAAAGGCAATAATAAAATGAAGAGTGGGTACAAAATGAATCGAAAAGAGTTCCAGAAACCATCTGAAATGACGACTTCTTTCAGAATTACAATCTGGATCAGTACCAGTCCTACAAAACGCAGTACGTTGGTAAAAATGATACTATTGTTGTTCATCTAATAGTTCTTTTTCCAGATTATCAATGGTCTCTTTCTGTAAATGATTAACAACATAAACATATTGTATGTTTGCTAAATCTTCTAACAAATGAACGCGTAATTCTTGAGAATTAGAACCTTCCAGTGGTTTTATGGAATCTATCACTCCGATATGTATGCCCGTGGGAAATAAACTAGAATAACCCGTAGTCTGTACGGTATCGTTCTTTACAACATCAGCATGTTGTGGAATGTCTTCCAAATACATTTTTTGAGCATTCTTATCGCGTTCTCGCCACACCAGCGGTCCGAAATAGCCATTGCGCTTAATACCTGCATTTACAATGGCTTCGGTATTCAAAATAGACATCACCAGCGCATATTTTTCTCCCACTTTCCGAACAACGCCTACTACACCTTTGCTAGTGATAACGCCCGTGTGGGGTCGAACACCATCTGCCTTTCCTTTATCAATAGTAATAAAATTATTCCTTTGGTTGATAGAGTTTTTAATTACTCTAGCACTAAGATAGGTATAAATCTGTGATAAGCTATCTTGTTGGACGGTATCTATTTGAGTAATCGAAGTCGTTTTGATGCGCCCCAGCGTTTCCTTGAGCCTTGCATTTTCTTGTACTAGACTATCCGCTATTTCATCCAAGCGAACAAAATCTTTAGCTTGCTTAGCAGTCTTGTGGAAATAGCCCGATATGCGATTGGCAGAACTGAGCCAAATTGCACCTTGGCTATCATTGAACTGCACGAGGAGATACACACAGATAATCTCTAAGAGAAAGAAGAGTAACAATGCACCAAAACGTTCAAATATGAAAGTTAATACTCGCATGCTTTAGTCAATATGATCGCCAAATTGAAAAGGGATAATTAAAAACTGAAAATTACAAAAAGCAACAATCTATAAAGCCGTCCATTATCAAATGAATATGGGGACTTATTTTTATTCATTTTCAATTCTCCATTTAATTATCAATTTGGCGAACACATTATTTAGTCTCAGTACCATGATAAGGTGATACTTTCGGATTCCCGAAAGGTCTTTTTGAAGGAATTAGAAAAATATTCTTTTCTACACAGATAATTTTCTTGAGAAACTGAAGGCTCATGATAGGCTAGATAAGCAATTATACACTATTTCTCTTGATCAGAAAAGAGTAACGATTCGTGTCTTTCAAAGCGATGCCCGTACCTTTCACGACCGCTTTCAGAGGATCGTCTGCAATGTGTACTGGTAATTTTGTTCTGTTACTGATTCGTTTATCCAGACCTCGAAGCAGTGCGCCCCCTCCTGTCAAGTACAAACCATTTTTGTATATGTCTGCTGCCAATTCAGGAGGTGTAACTTCTAAAGCTTTCAAGATCGCATCTTCTACTTTGGAGATTGATTTGTCTAAACAACCCGCAATTTCGGAATAGTTTACCATGATTTGCTTGGGGATGCCAGTCATCAAATCTCGACCATTTACAGGCATATCTTCTGGTGGATTATCCAATTCTGTGAGTGCAGAACCTACTTCAATTTTGATGCGTTCTGCAGTTCGTTCTCCGATCAAAATATTGTGTTCCCTGCGCATGTAGCCCATAATATCAGAAGTAAATTCATCTCCCGCAATTCTTATAGATTGATCGCAGACAATACCAGAAAGCGCAATGACCGCAATTTCTGTCGTTCCGCCGCCTATGTCTATTATCATGTTCCCGATTGGCTCTTCTACATCCAAACCGATGCCTAGTGCAGCCGCCATAGGTTCGTGGATAAGGTAAGTTTCTTTGGAATCCACGTGATCAGCGGATTCAAAAACCGCTCGCTTTTCTACTTCCGTAATACCAGACGGAATACATATCACCATCTTCATGTGAGAAAAGATACGCTTTTTCTTACCAATCATCCGTATCATCCCTTCAATCATACTTTCCGCAGCTGAGAAGTCAGCGATTACACCGTCTTTCAATGGACGAATCGTTTTGATATTCTCGTGGGTCTTTTCGTACATCTGCATAGCTTTCATACCCACAGCAATGGTCTGGTCACTCTTGCGGTCAATAGCGACAATGGAAGGTTCGTCCACTACGATCTTCCCGTCCTGTATAATAAGTGTATTAGCAGTCCCTAAATCTATTGCTAGTTCTTGCGTAAAAAAACTAAAAAATCTCATTCAAATCTCTTGCTCAAAAAAGGCTATAAGTCTGAGTTCAATAAGTAAATCAGCCTAAGGCGGGCAGGTTTACATTTTTTGGTGTTCGACTCTGTTTAAGAGTAGATGTTTTGCGGAATATATCCGCTCTTGAGAAATGTGTATGAAATAAACTCGTATCTTAGACTGCCTCTTTTGCACTTATTTTTACTTTAAAATTAGTCATAGTATCAACAATACTCCTTCTTCTAAAGAAACGGGTCTGCCTTAGGCTGAAACTAAGAACAAAATAACCTATCCTAAACTTACGACCTTATTTCATACACATCCCTAACCAAAATCGAACAACGTAAACCTGTCTGCCTCAGGCTGATTTAATTGTTTCACCTTCCTAACTCGGATGATAGAGACGAAAACTTAGACTGATTATCAAATAAATTGATATTACTTCTGCAATTTTCTAATACGCCTTAAATTATCATCTAATTTACTCACCCACAACTATTTACATTCTCAGGAAATAGCCCTCAACTGTTATAAAAAATATTAACACACGCGCCCACAGAATTATTGCTTTTCAACATTGGTACTTCGCTTATCGTCTGTAAACCCACATCTCAAATTCCAATTCAATTCCGTGGTTTTGGGTAGCATTCACTATATCTAAGATTGACATTTTTTATTGTTAAACTTAGACCAAATGTGAAGTTAGTCTTAATTCGTGAGAGAAAAAAAATATTCCGCTCAAATTTTGGCGCAAAAGAACGCTTTTTTTGCCTGAAATAGAAAAATAGGAAGGGGAAATAATCAAATATTTGTTGGTATGTTTATCAAACACCCACAATTACCTCCCACAAATTCTCTTTTTGCAAATATTTCTGTGCTTGTGCTTGCAAATCTTTAGCACTTATACTTTGAATGGTACGGGTGAGCAAATCAAAATATTCATTGTTCAAGTCATTGATTAATAAGGACTTTTGGACATCCATAATATTGAATGCACCATCTAAACTCATCAACAAAGTGCCCATCAAATAATTTTTCACCATAGCCAGTTCTTCTGCTCCAATTGGTTCTTCCTGAAGACGAGTAATTTCCTTGTAGATTTCGTTGAGCGTAGGTATCACAAATTCGTTTCCGACCTCCGTGCCAATGTAGAAATAGCCATCGTATTTCATCGAATCCAGTGCCGAGTAAATGTTGTAAGTATAGCCGTTTTCTTCTCGAATATTTGCCATCAAACGAGAACCAAAATAGCCTCCCAAGATGGTATTCAATACAAAAATCGCAGGATAGTCGGGATGCTTCCGATTGAACAATCGCCGACCAATGCGAATCGCCGTCTGTACGCCTTCTGGATGATCTATTTTAAGTTTTTGTGGCGGTGTTTGCTCTACTATCATTTTGGCGGGTGCAGGCGTAGAATTCATATCAAGTTGACCAATCTGCTGATTGAGTAACGCTCGGCTGTTCTTGGGCAATTGTCCACTAATAAAAATCATACAATTATTGGAACGATAATTCTGCTCGAAATGTGCCACAATATCTGCTCTGCGGATATCTGCATAATCCTCTGGATAACTGTTGTAGCCGTAAGGTGTTTGATCACCAAAAATGCAAGCTGTGATTATTCGGTAGGCAACTACGTCTTCTTTACTCAAATCTACTTTCAGTCTTTGTTGACTACGTTGCACAAAAGATTGTAACTCTTTTTCTGGAAAAGAAGGCGTCGCTATTATCTCAGCAACCAAAGGCAAAAGCCGTTCAAAGTACTTGCTGAGTGTATGCAACACCAAATTGGAGGTATCTAAATTGAAAGGTGTGCCCAGACTAGCACCATAGAAATCAATCGTCTCTGCGATTTGCGCAGAACTCTTACTAGTCGTTCCTTCTTTTAGCAAACCAATCGTTGCTCTTCCCGCCAATCGCTTGGACTCAAAAGGGCGACCTGCAAAAAATACCACTTCCATTTTCATGATTTCTTGCGTTCCCATATTCAGTTCATGGACTTGGATACCATTGTCCAAAGAATAGGTAGCAATTTTGGGTAAGCTCAGATTTTTTATGGGGTGTACGGCAGGTGCGATTCGTCTATTCAACACTGTTTTATTCATAATTCGTATTTCTAATGCCACTATTCATAAAGCCCAAGCTTTCTCACCTTCTTCATAATCAATATCACCAAGGTACCTGCCAGGTATAGGTTCATAGCGCAATGCCATCTTTGCGCCTTCTTCTGATGTGAAATAAGCAAATACAATTAAATCTTTTAGCAAAGAAAAGTAATGTACAGGCTGTTCGGGAAGGGCTTGAAAGTCTTTGGCTTGCTGGTCAAGTTCCACTAAAAAGTCGTGCTGGTCGGCTGCGCGGAGGTCTTGAAAACTTTTCCCCTTTTGCTTTTCACAAGCTGCTTTAAAAGTTAGCAAACCCGAACGGACAATTTCCTGCTGTGCCAAATCATAACACTCCGCTACGTACATATCCATAAAGTTACTCACTTTTACTGCCTTTGCGCCTGGTGAATCGGCTGTTTCTGGCAAGATCGTTTCTCCTATTTCATTCAATAGCTCAATATCCTGAATACTGAAAAACTGGGCTTCGTAATTTTCGGATCGACAACCCAAAAATAGGCCAGGAGAGAGCAGTGCCGTTCCTCCAATGGTAAGGCTCATAGCAGATAGCATTTGTCGTCTATTCATCGTGGTACTTTTACATTTTGCGGTGAAAGTAAAGGTTTTGCTACAAAAGCATCATTTTAACTCAAAATTAAGCTCACAAATCTATCCTTTTTTTGCCTTCAAATACAACACTACTTTCAAAGCACTACCTACTAAATGCAATATATTCTCACACCAATCAAAACAAAGTTTAAGTATGAGCTCCACAAAGAGAACAAATATTTTGTGGAATAAAAGAATGCAAAAAGCTACAGTTGTCATAAGATGCGAAAAGCAGATGACTGTACCAAGAAAGCCTAGCTTTTGACAAAACTTTATATTTAAAAATCGCTTTGTATTTCAAATTAAAAGTAGTACTTTTGCACTCGCTTTTCGATAGAGGGCGGTTTTTACTAAAAAATAGGGTAGAATTAGTGTTTTATGCCAACTATAAATCAGTTAGTTAAGAAGGGAAGAAAGAAGATTGTTCAAAAGAGCAAGTCTCGCGCGTTGGATTCCAGTCCACAGCGTCGTGGTGTTTGTACTAGAGTATATACAACTACACCAAAAAAGCCGAACTCTGCTTTGCGGAAAGTAGCAAAAGTACGTCTGACCAATGGTATTGAGGTGATTGCTTACATTCCTGGTGAAGGGCATAATCTACAGGAACACTCTATTGTCTTGGTACGCGGAGGTCGTGTGAAAGATTTACCTGGTGTGCGATACACAATCGTTCGTGGTGCCTTGGATACCGCAGGGGTAGAAGGTAGATTGCAAAGTCGTTCTCGCTATGGTGCAAAACGTCCCAAAAAGTAATTGAGCTAAGATGTTTTTCTTCTCTTTAGGAGTTGGGGACAAAAGAATACAATAATAATGAGAAAAAGAAAGCCTAAAATTAGAATAATTTCACCTGATCCAAGATACGGTGATCCTCTAGTGACACAATTCGTGAATAATTTAATGTGGGAAGGCAAGAAAAGTGTGTCATTCAGGATATTCTATGATGCAATGGATTTGGTGAAATCTCGTACCAATGCAGATGAACACGCCATTTTCAAGAAGGCTTTGAACAACGCGATGCCTCAAGTGGAAGTGCGTAGTCGTAGAATTGGTGGAGCCACCTTTCAGATACCAACAGAGATACGTCCGAAGCGTAAAGTTTCTATTGGCATGAAGTGGTTGATTAGTTTTGCGCGCAAACGCAGTGGAAAAGGAATGGCAGAAAAGTTGGCAGCAGAACTGATTGCAGCAAGCAAGGGCGAAGGTGCGGCTGTAAAACGCAAAGAAGATACACACAAAATGGCAGAGTCGAATCGAGCATTCGCTCATTTTAGGGTATAGTTTATATATTGATTTGACCTTTCA
The DNA here is from genome assembly GCA_039201015.1 of Bacteroidota bacterium. Taxonomy (GTDB): domain Bacteria; phylum Bacteroidota; class Bacteroidia; order Chitinophagales; family Saprospiraceae; genus JAAUTG01. Next base: position 24,112 of record JBCCRX010000001.1, read on the forward strand.
ATAAACCACACTATCATTTATCAACAAGGAAAGTGAAATAATAAAATTTACATTGCCTGATTCTTGTTAAAAGAAGACAAGCCCTACAAAATATCTGCTTTCAACAAAAGGTCAGACATCGAAGAATGTAGATTTATTGTTAAACTCAGACTAAGGAATTAAAACATGGCAAACGATCTTAAATACACTCGTAACGTTGGTATTGCAGCACACATTGATGCTGGAAAAACCACCACTACTGAGCGTGTTTTATTCTACACAGGTATCAGTCATAAAATAGGAGAAGTACACGATGGTGCTGCGACTATGGACTGGATGGAGCAAGAGCAAGAGCGTGGAATTACGATTACTTCTGCTGCAACCAAGACTTCCTGGAAGTGGAAAGAGCAGGACTATGCAGTCAATATCATTGACACACCTGGTCACGTGGATTTTACAGTTGAGGTGAACCGCTCTTTGAGGGTATTAGATGGTTTGGTGTTCCTGTTTTGTGCGGTTAGTGGAGTAGAGCCACAATCGGAGACCAACTGGCGTTTGGCGGACAATTACAAAGTGCCTCGCATCGGATTTGTGAACAAAATGGATCGCTCTGGTGCGAATTTCTTTGAGGTGGTCAAGGACGTAGAAGAGAAATTGGGTTCAAAAGCCATTCCTTTACAAATCCCAATTGGTGCAGAAGAAAGATTCAAAGGTGTAGTTGACTTAATTACGAACCAAGCAATCGTTTGGAATGAAGACGATTTTGGTATGACCTTTGAAGTGATTCCAATGCCAGAAGATTTAGTAGATACTGTAGCGGAATGGAGAGAGAAGTTATTAGAAGAAGTGGCGGAGTACGATAAGACAGAAACTTTGATGGAGAAATTCTTCGAAGACCCAGATTCTATTACAGAAGAGGAGATGCGCGACGCAGTGAGAGGAGCAGTGATGGATGCAGCTTTCGTACCGATGATGTGCGGTTCTGCTTTCAAAAATAAGGGCGTTCAAGCGGTATTGGATGCGGTTTGTGCTTATTTGCCTTCTCCTTTGGATAGAGATAATATTGTGGGGACGAATCCTAAAACAGATGAAGAAGAAGTACGCAAGCCCTCTGTAGATGATCCATTCACAGCTTTGGCCTTCAAAATTGCGACTGATCCTTATGTAGGACGTTTGGCATTTTTCCGTGTTTATTCTGGTAAACTGGGTGGCGGTTCTTACGTTTTGAATGCTCGTTCGGGTAAGAAAGAACGTATTTCGCGCATCTATCAGATGCACGCCAATAAGCAGCAACAGATTGATGGAGTAGAGGCAGGAGACATCGCCGCAGGTGTTGGATTCAAAGATATCCGAACGGGTGATACGCTGTGCGATGTGGACAACCCTATCGTACTGGAAAGCATGGTATTTCCTGATCCTGTGATTGGTTTGGCGGTAGAGCCAGCTTCTCAAAAAGATTTGGATAAATTGGGGATGGCTTTAGCGAAACTGGCAGAAGAAGACCCCACCTTTCAAGTTCGCTACGATGAAGATACCAACCAGACTATTATCAGTGGGATGGGTGAATTGCACTTGGAAATCATTGTTGATCGTTTGCGCAGAGAGTTTAAAGTGGATGTGAACCAAGGTCAGCCACAAGTAAACTACAAAGAAGCACTCACCAAGACCGTAGATCACAGAGAAAAACTCAAGAAGCAGTCGGGTGGTTCTGGTCTTTTTGCGGATATGGAGTTCAAATTAGGACCAGCTGACCAAGAGTTTTTAGACAGTGAAGAATTCAAGTCAGGCAAAGAAAGATTGCAATTTGATTGGAAGATTGTAGGAGGCTCTATTGATAAGAACTACATCAAACCAATCAAAGATGGTTTTACGGCAATGATGGACAATGGGGTACTGGCGGGCTACGGCATAGATTCTATGAAAGTAGAAGTCTATGATGGTTCGATGCACCCCGTGGATTCTAAGCCAATTGCCTTTGAATTATGTGCGAAAGAAGGTTTCAAGTCAGCAGCGCACCGAGCAGGAGCGACCTTGATGGAGCCTATCATGAAGCTAGAAATCATTACACCCGAAGAATATGTGGGCTCTGTGATTGGGGACTTGAACCGTCGTCGTGGCTTGCCAAAAGGGCAAGAGCAACGTTCTGGAGGAGCAGTTTCTATCAGTGCTGATGTACCACTGGCAGAAATGTTTGGCTATGTAACCGATCTTCGGACTATTACTTCTGGTCGTGCAAGTTCTACGATGGAATTTTCGCACTACTCAGCAGCACCAAGCGGAATTGCAAAAGAAGTGATTGAGAAAGCGCGAGGAGAAGTAAAGGTGTAGAGACGAATTTTCAAAAGTGTTCGATTCAGGACATTTTTGTTTGTCAACCATAATCATAGACCACATAAACCAACCTAGTAATTTGACATTTTAATTTATTTTCATAGAGTTTAACAGAGTCAGGGACTTTTGAGATTATTACCTAAGTATTTAGATACCCCTTTCAGGTTCTGTTTACCCGTTGAAATGTTTATTTGTTTAAAGCTTAGTCCACAGTTTTGCTATGCTTAAACAGATAGATAATATAAACGAATAAGCAATACATCTCAATTTCGGCAGGTTTACCTAGCTTAGGCAGTAATCGTTCAGTGTAATAGATCGTTCATGACTTATAACTCATAACTCAATATCGAGGTATGAATCAAAAAATTCGCATCAAACTCCGTTCTTACGATCACAATTTAGTGGACAAATCAACGGAAAAGATCGTGAAAACTGTACGTAACAGCGGTGCTGTTGTTACTGGACCGATTCCGCTACCCACAGAGAAAGAAGTGTTTACTGTGCTACGATCACCGCACGTCAACAAAAAATCTCGGGAGCAGTTTCAGTTGCGTACTCACAAACGCTTGATTGAAATTTATACGCCTACGCAAAAGACAGTGGACGCCTTGTCCAAACTAGAACTTCCGAGTGGGGTAGATATTCAGGTCAAGTTGACGTAAATTCAAAAGAAAATAGCTATTGGTTTTTAGCTGTTAGCATTTGGCTAACTGTACTAACTTTCAATAGTAATGGAAAAATATTTTGGTGTCTTTTTTGGGTATAAGGTCTATTTGCATTCCTTATACCGTAAAATCAGTCACTTAAAAATCGGAGCAATGCTAGAGCTAATAGTCAAATGCTGATAGCTAGTAGCCAATCCTCCTTTTCTCATAAAATTGGTGTATCCATGAATGGGTTAATAGGTAAAAAAGTCGGAATGACTAGCGTGTACGACGTGGACGGCAGAAATGTCGCTTGTACTGTAGTGGAGACTGGTCCTTGTATCGTAACACAAGTGAAAACAGAGGAAACGGATGGTTATTCTTCTATACAATTAGGTTTTGGAAGCCGAAAGGAAAAAAATACGCCCAAGGCACTATCTGGACATTTTCAGAAAGCTGGTACAGGAGCTAAACGCTTAGTAAGAGAATTTAGAGGCTTTGATATTATCGAAAAACAGATTGGAGATGTCGTAAAAGTGGAGGAAGTTTTTGAAGAAGGTGATATTATCAATGCAATAGGTACGACAAAAGGTAAAGGTTTTCAGGGGGTAGTAAAACGGCATAATTTTCGAGGTGTGAACGATGCGACGCACGGTCAGCACAACAGACAACGTGCTCCTGGTTCGATTGGTGCGGCTTCTTACCCTGCCAAAGTGATGAAAGGAATGCGAATGGCAGGAAGAACGGGTGGAAAGCGTGTGAAAATGCAGAACCTAGAAATCGTTAAAATATTTCCAGAAGAAAATCTATTGGTGATTAAAGGGGCTATTCCTGGTCACAAAGGATCATTCGTAATCGTAGAAAAATAAGTTCGCTATGCAAGTGAATGTATTAAGTATAAATGGAGAAGACACTGGTCGTTCAGTAGAACTACCCGAAGAAGTATTCGGTGTAGAGCCTAACGAACACGTGGTCTATCTAGCGGTGAAAGCACATTTGGCGAACAAACGTCAAGGAACGCATAAATCCAAGGAGCGCAGTGAGATTACTGGCTCCACGCGAAAGCTGAAGCGTCAAAAAGGAACGGGTACAGCGCGCGCAGGGGATATAAAAAGTCCTGTTTTCAGAGGTGGTGGACGTGTATTTGGGCCTAAACCAAGGGATTATAGCCAAAAGTTGAACAAGAAAGTAAAGCGTTTGGCGCGTTACTCTGTTTTGGCGGATAAGCTGAAATCGGAGGACTTAATCGTAGTAGAAGACTTCTCTTTCGATGCACCGAAAACAAAAGAGTACATCAATATACTGAGTGCTTTAAAAGTGGATGGCACGAAGACTTTACTGCTAACTTCTGATTACGAAAAAGAGGTATATCTTTCTAGTCGAAATCTAGGAAATGCACAAGTAGTACGCGTAGAGGATGCACATACCTATCAAATTTTGAATGCAGATAAGTTGATCGTTTCAGAAGGATCAATTGATAAGATAAAAGGGTCTTTATAGAGATAAGTAATGGTAAAAAAATAATTTAACGATTTGGACTTGATCTTTTGCCGACTATTAGTACTTAAAAAATGAGCCGTAGCTCTGCTATCAAGCCAAGCTTGTGCAATGACACAAAAGGGTTGAAGCACTTATATTCAACAAAATCTCTGACTCCAATTTCGATACCTTATTATTTTACCATTGCTAGGAGAAGTCAAAAGTTAGATGCTCTACTACTCAAGTTCAAAATTGGTTCGTACAAGATTTGCAAATTATTGAAAATCAGAAACTTGTAAAATAAAAATTATAATCTTCTGATTGTCAGTTTTTATGTCCTTTATTCCTTTGTGGTTCAAAAATTGTGCGAAATATTGATTTTGATAAAGATTCAAAAACGCTATAACAATGGCAACTAAAAAATACATATTGGTTAAGCCAATCATCTCTGATAAATCAGAGCGGCTTTCCGAAAATCTTGGTCAATATTCCTTTGTCGTGGATAAGCGCGCCAATAAGATTGAGATCGCCAATGCAGTTGAAGAAATGTATAATGTCGGTGTAGAGTCGGTGAATACTGCAATTATGCCTTCAAAAGTCAGATCTCGATACACGCGTTCGGGTATGCAGAAAGGACGAAAGTCTGGTTTCAAAAAGGCTTACGTCACCTTAGTAGAAGGAGATGAAATAGATTTCTACGGAGACTTATAGTTCGTAGGACAATCATTTGTTTGAGTCTTTTAAACAAGCAAGCCTTAAATTAATTAAGTAAAATAATAGAGTCGCACAGTAGCGGTTCATTCATAATATTAGCAAAAATGCCAACGAAGAAGTACAAACCAGTTTCGCCAGGCACGAGATTTAGAGTTGGAAACGCCTATTCGGAAATTACGACGGATAAGCCAGAAAAGAGTTTGCTCACTCCAATCAAAAGAACAGGTGGTCGGAACAACCAAGGTCGCATGACGGTTCGTCAGCGTGGTGGTGGTCATAAGCGTCGCTATCGTATTATAGACTTCAAGCGCAATAAAGAAGGAATGAACGCTACGGTCAAAACGATTGAGTACGATCCTAATAGAACGGCTTACATCGCCTTAGTACAGTACGAAGACGGAGAGAAGCGATACATTTTAGCTCCTAATGGTTTGCAAGTTGGAGCTACTATTGTATCAGGTAAAGGTGCTGCGCCTAATGTCGGGAATGCACTTTACTTAAGTGAAATTCCTTTGGGTTCGCAAATCCACGCAATTGAAATGCAACCAGGAAAAGGTGCAGCTTTGGTAAGAAGTGCAGGAGTTGCGGCTACTTTGATGGGCAAAGAGGAGCGTTATGCAGTAGTAAAATTACCTTCTAGCGAAGTGAGAAGAATCTTATTGACTTGCAAAGCGACGATTGGGAGTTGTTCTAATCCAGATCATGCACTACAAGTGCTAGGTAAAGCAGGAAGGAAACGCTGGTTGGGGCGTCGTCCAAGAGTAAGAGGAGTGGCTATGAACCCAGTTGATCACCCAATGGGTGGTGGAGAAGGTCGTGCTTCTGGTGGACATCCACGTTCTCGTACGGGTGTTATGGCAAAAGGTGAAAAGACCCGCAATAAGAAAAAGCACTCCAGCAAGTTGATTATTTCGAGAAGAAAATCTAAGAAAAAATAGGCTGTTAGCCATTAGCTACTACTGCTTTGCTAGTAGCCAATAGCTATCTGCCAAAAGCATAAAAAAATGCCACGTTCATTAAAAAAAGGACCATATGTTTTTCATAAGTTGCTTGAAAAAGTAGATAAGGCAAGGTCCACCAAAAAAAAATCGGTGATCAAGACTTGGTCGCGCGCTTCCATGATTATTCCTGACATGGTGGGTTTAACGATTGCAGTACACAACGGAAAAACTTTTGTGCCTGTTTTCATCACAGAAAATATGGTGGGACATAAATTGGGAGAATTTTCTCCTACCAGAAACTTTAGAGGTCATTCTGGTAATAGAAAAAAATAATCTTTGTGTTAAGTGTTAGGTAGTTTTCACCTTATTTAATGTCAGGTATGGAGATGCCAAAATTATTGAGTGAATCAAGATGATTCGATGATTTTATAAAGCCCTAATTGCCAGATCATCATACAAACAAGCTACCAAAACAAATAGGAACGTGTTTTACACGTTTTTCACCCCAAACATAGCATATATTAATAATTGATTATGAGAGCAGTAGCAAAGTTGCGAAATTGTCCGATGTCAGCTAGAAAAATGCGGCTCGTTGTGGATTTGATTAGAGGAAAGGAAGTAAACGATGCTTTGGACATACTGGCATTTACGAAAAAAGAGGCAGCCGTTTGGCTGGAAAAAATAGTTCTCTCTGCGATAGCGAATTGGGAAGATAAGCTGGGTCATACAGAAAATGCAGATGACTATGAATTGGTGATAGTCGAGGCGCGTTCCGATCAAGGACCAATGTTGAAGCGTTTTCGTCCCGCGCCACATGGTCGTGCGCATCGGATTCGCAAGCATACCAATCACATTACTATCGCGGTAGAAAATCAAGTTCCACTACCCAATGAAGAAACTGATAACGGAATAGAGGAGGTGGAATTGGAAGAAGAGGCAATAGAAAACGTCGAATAAAATACTAATCACGGTACAAAGTATTAGGTATTAAGTATCAGGAAATACCTTGTACTTAATACCTCGTACCTAATACTAAAGAATAAATGGGTCAGAAGACAAATCCAATAGGTAATCGTTTAGGAATCATCCGGGGGTGGGAATCGAACTGGTTCGGAGGTAAGGCAAAAGAATTTTCTGCTAAAGTGGTAGAAGATGAAAAAATTAGAACCTATTTGCGCGCACGTATCCCGAAAGGTGGTATTTCTAAAATGGTGATTGAGCGAACGCTCAAGCGCATTACTGTGACGGTACATACTTCTCGTCCTGGTATCGTCATCGGTAAAGGTGGACAAGAGGTGGATAGAATTAGAGAAGAGTTAAGACAGCTCACCGCTAAGGACATCCAAATTAATATCGTAGAGATTCGCAAACCTGAACTGGACGCTTACATCGTCGGTGAATCCGTTGCAAAGCAAATTGAGGCGAGAATCAATTATCGTCGCGCCATAAAAATGGCAATACAGTCTTCTATTCGTGCAGGTGCGGAAGGAATCAAAATTCGAGTGAGTGGGCGTTTGAATGGTGCAGAAATGGCTCGTTCGGAAGAGTTCAAGGAAGGTCGAATTCCTTTGCATACTTTCCGTGCCGATATTGACTACGCACTAGTGGAGGCTTTGACCATATATGGTAAAATAGGTATCAAAGTATGGGTTTTCAAAGGAGAAGTACTTGGAAAACGAGATTTGTCTTTGAATACAGGAACGAAGAAAAAAGAGCGGGGTGGAAGACGTGGCGACCGACGTGGAGGCGGAGATAGAAGAGGCGGTGATCGCAGAGGCGGCAGACGTCGCAACAATTAGGATTTGAGGCTTGTGCGTCCTCGAATAAATTAGGTTTTCTCAAGGATGCAAGTGAAGTTCAAGAGGGACCAAACCTTATGTGTTCTAAAGCGTCCTTAAGTGTTTCAAAAAGAATGCTAATTTGCAATTTGCTACCACAAAATAACACATTAAGGCTCACAAGAAAACCTTTTAAAGTATAACAGCAAAGCGACAGAGTTTAGCGGGAAAGATGTACCTTTGCGTCCACTTTTTAAAGAGCGCAAAGATTAGGCTGGATTTTTGTTTATAAACAGAACAGGAGGCAGCATAAATTAATAAGATATGTTACAGCCGAAACGGGTAAAATACAGAAAGCGTCAGAAAGGTAAGAACGATGGACTTTCTTATCGAGGACACCGAGTTGCTTTTGGGTCAATTGGTTTGAAAGCAACTACAGAAGGACGCATCACTAATCGACAGATTGAAGCAGCACGTATTGCTTTGACCCGATACATGAAGCGGGAAGGGAAAGTGTGGATTCGGATTTTCCCTGATGTTCCAGTGACGAAAAAGCCACAAGAGGTACGTATGGGTAAAGGAAAGGGCGCTTTAGATCATTGGGTGGCATTGGTAAAGCCTGGGCGCATTATGTTTGAGATAGATGGTGTATCTTATGAGGTGGCGGCGGAAGCTTTCCGGTTGGCTGCCCAGAAATTGCCTGTATTAACCAAAGTTGTTACTCGGCCTGATTATCAAGGATAGATTTGATCAGCAATTTCTCACATGGAGGATTTTACCAATTGGGGAGCAAGAAATGTTATTTTTGAACCCGAATCTGGGAATTATTCTTATAGTTTAGTGCAAAAAATGATATTTCTAAATCCTAAATAAGAAATTGCTGAAATTTGATCTTTTTTATTCACAATAAGCTGATTATCAGTATCATTACAAGATTGTAGTACAATGGCAGAGAATATTCAAGACAATAGTGAATTTACATTAGAAGACCTTCAAGCGGAGTTGGAGCGTCTGGAGAGTGGCTATCAAAACCTAAAGTTTGATCAGCAAACAAGGGGTTTGGAGAATCCTTTAGATATTAGGAGCTATCGAAGAGATATTGCAAGGGTGAAAACGGAAATCAGGAATAGAGAATTAGGGGCAATGTCCGAGGAGGAATTGGCACAACGATCCAGAATTAGAGCTAGAAGAAAAAAACAAAAGCGTAAATAAAATCGTTGTTGATCGTCTTTGTTATTTGATTTTAAGTAGCTTAAGTTCGTGCTACTGTCTTTTTCAAATTACAGCATCAATAGAAAATATTACTAATGGCAGAAGAAACAAAAGTAACACCTAAAGAGGAAACAGCAGCCACAGAGGAAGCAACAGCTATTGAAGAGACAAAAGTTGAAGAGACAAAAGCTGAAACGGCGGCTGTAGAGGCAGAAGAGACAACAACTGAAGTGGAAATTGCTTCTACTGAAGAACCAAGTGCGGAGGTAGCAGTATCTGCTAAGGAAGCAGCAGCAAATGAAGCGGTATCAACTTCGGAAGAAGAGGTAGCTACAGAAAAAGCTACGCACAGAAAATCGCGCGTTGGAGTAGTGACTAGCAATAAAATGCAGAAAACAATTACGGTTAGTGTAGAGCGTCGCATTCAGCACCCTATATATGGCAAGTATATGAAAAAGACCAAGAAATTTATGGCGCACGACGAGGAGCAGCAGTGTAATGAAGGCGACACGGTGCGCATTGAAGAAACACGTCCATTGAGTAAGAAAAAGCGATGGAACCTAGTAGAAATCTTAGAGAGAGCCAAATAGTAGTTTAGCAGTTTCGATGGAATGCCATCAGTTTAAATTACTAACAAGCACTCTGACTTCTCGCCTCTGGCGGTTAACTCCTAAATAAAGGATAATATAACATACTAAGAAAGCTTATCTGTTTTCGGATAAAAAATAAATGCTAAGCCATGATACAGCAGGAATCAAGATTAAAGGTGGCAGATAATAGTGGAGCAAAAGAAGTGCTTTGTATTCGTGTCCTTGGAGGGTCGAAAAGACGTTATGCCTCCATTGGTGATACGATAGTAGTGACAGTAAAGGAAACTTCACCTGGTGGAATTAAGAAGGGAACGGTTTCTAAAGCAGTAGTGGTACGCACAAAGAAAGAAATCAGGAGAAAAGACGGTTCTTACATTCGTTTCGATGACAATGCAGTTGTTCTATTGAATACAGCGGAAGAACCAAGAGGAACGCGTATTTTCGGACCTGTAGCCAGAGAATTGAGAGAGCGAGAGTATATGCGAATTATTTCATTAGCACCAGAAGTGCTGTGAGCAAAATTGAGCTGTCTTGCTTTATTATAGAAAATTTTCACGGTCATTGCATTGATGTAAATGATTATTGAACTCAGACTAATTCGATGTCAAAGAAAAATAAAAATAAAACGCAACAGAAACGTTTCGCGCCGAAGTTAAAGATCAAGAAAGGCGATCAAGTGCGAATCATTGCTGGGGAATATAAGAATGAAGAGGGGGAAGTGCTGGAAGTTTTTCCTAAGAAAAACCGTGCTATTGTGGAAGATGTGAACATCGTCAAAAAGCACAAAAAGCCAACCCAAGAAGCAGAGGGTGGAATTTTTGAAGAACCCGCTTCTATTCATATTTCTAATTTGATGTTGCTAGACCCTTCAACGGGAGAACCTACAAGGGTAGGGCGTAGAATGGAAGACGGTAAACTGAAAAGATATTCAAAGAAATCAGATAAAGTCATAGACTGATGAGTTATATACCAAGATTAAAGACAAAGTATTTAGAAGAAGCCGTTCCTGCGCTGATGGAGCAGTACCAGTATAGTAGCGTTATGCAAGTGCCTAAGCTTGAAAAAGTATGTGTTAATCAAGGTATTGGTGCAGCTATCCAGGACAAAAAAATGATTGAGAATGCGCTTAAAGAAATGAGCATTATCACAGGTCAACTGGCCGTACCAACCAAAGCAAAGAAGTCGGTTTCTAATTTTAAGTTAAGAGAAGGAATGACGATTGGTGCAAGGGTAACGCTGCGCAAGAACAGAATGTATGAGTTTTTAGATCGCCTTATCAATATTGCTTTGCCGCGTGTCCGTGATTTTAGAGGTATTAACGATAAGAGTTTCGACGGCAGAGGCAATTATTCTATGGGCATCACAGAGCAAATTATCTTTCCTGAAATTGACCTAGATAAAGTCAGTCGAATTACAGGTATGGATATTACTATTGTTACTTCAGCGCAAACAGATGCAGAAGCGTTGGCACTGTTGAAGTTGATGGGAATGCCTTTTAAAAATCAAAGATAGATTTTAGCTGTTGGCTATAATATGAAAAAGTTGTTACTGATTGATTCAATTCAACAGTCCAATAAATAAACAATACAATAGAAAATAATATGGCTAGGAAGTCAGTGATAGCAAGGGAAGCAAAGCGAGCGAAGATGGTGGCTAAGTACGCGGAATTGCGCAAAAAGCTGAAAGAAGAAGGTCGTTGGGATGAACTGGACAAATTGCCTAAGAATTCGTCTGCTGTTCGTTTGCACAACCGATGTGGATTGACAGGACGCCCGAAAGGCTACATGCGTAAGTTTGGAATTTGTCGGGTGAAATTTCGTGAAATGGCGAACCAAGGCAAAATTCCTGGTGTCACTAAGTCGAGTTGGTAAGAAATAGCTTGCGAGAAGTGATACTGAGATAAGAACACCATGCTCGAACAGCAACACTTTATCTTAGATAATCCCAGATAAACTTAAGCCAAATCGAACCATACTTAATTCATGACACTTAGGTCGTTTTGATCGAAACCGAGTGTGTAAATTAATAGAAATGACAGTTACTGATCCAATAGCGGATTATCTTACCCGAATTAGAAACGCCCAAATGGCACGTCATCGCATCGTGGAAATTCCCGCTTCCAATATGAAAAAGCGCATGACAGAAATCCTCTACGATCAGGGGTACATTTTAAAGTATAAGTTTGACAACGATCAGGGGCCTCAAGGCACGATCAAGATTGCACTGAAGTACGACTCTCAGACGAGACAACCTGTTATTAAGTCTTTGAAACGTGTGAGTAAGCCTGGACTTAGAAAGTACAGTAAAGCCAGTGACTTGCCGCGCGTAATTAATGGTTTGGGTATTGCGATTGTCTCTACTTCAAGAGGTGTGATGACCAATAAACAAGCATCAGAGGAGAATGTTGGAGGAGAAATATTGTGTTATATTTATTAACAAAGGACTAGTCACGCTAGTATAAGGAACGTGAAGTAACTAAATCAGCCTGAGGCAGATAGGTTTACATTGTTCGCTTTTGATCGGAAGCGTATATACGCTGTAAAGTATATGCTTTCAAGAGAAATCAAGCACTGAAAAATGTAAATTTATTATTGGATTCAGACTAATATAATATTAATCGGAAATGTCTAGAATAGGAAAAATGCCGATTTCGCTTCCAGAAAAAGTGGAAGTCAATGTGAGCAAAGGAAATGTAGTGACTGTGAAAGGTCCTAAAGGCGAGTTGAAGCAAAACATCCATGCGGATATGGAGATTGCTATGGAAGAAGGGGTATTGGAAGTAAAGCGTCCGACAAATCAGAAGCGTCATCGCGCGATGCACGGTTTGTATCGTTCTTTAATCAATAATATGGTTGTTGGTGTTTCTGAAGGCTATGTCAAGGAATTAGAATTGGTTGGTGTTGGATATAGATGTAGCAATACAGGACAATTATTGGAACTTATCTTAGGATATTCTCACCCAATCATGTTCATGCTACCCGATGAGGTAAAGGTGGAGGCGAAAATGGAAAAGGGGAAAAATCCTAGCATCCGTTTAGAAAGTATTGATAAGCAATTGATTGGACAAATCGCTGCGAAGATACGCGCCTTCCGTCCACCAGAACCCTACAAAGGGAAAGGTATTCGCTTCAAAGGGGAAGAAATTCGTCGTAAAGCGGGTAAAACGGCGGGTAAATAATCTTATTTGTTTATCTGTTGATTTGTTTATTCGTTTATTTGAACTACATGATAGATAATAGTACAAATAAGCAGTTTAACGATTCATCAAATCAATTATTAATGGGGTTTGGGTTTTGCAACTACCGCTCTACACTAAGCCTGAAAGCATTATAAGAGATGAAAAAAACTAAAAAGCAAGCACGAAAACGAATACATCTGCGTATTCGTAAAAAAGTGAAAGGAACAGCCGATCGTCCCAGATTAAGTGTCTTCAGAAGCAATAGAGATATTTATTGCCAAGCAATTGATGATGTCAATGGAATTACTTTGGCATCTGCTTCCTCCAAAGATACGGATTTGGGAGAAGCCACAAATAAAACGGAGCAAGCAAAGGCAGTTGGAAAAGCAATGGCAGAGCGTGCGCTTTCAAAAAATATCAATAATGTCGTTTTTGACCGCAGTGGTTATTTGTACCACGGACGTGTTAAGGCACTTGCGGACGGCGCAAGAGAAGGAGGCTTAAAACTATAAAATTAAGAAAATGGCGGAAAGAAGAAATACTGGAAATAACAGAGGTTCGGGTAACAATAGAAATTCTGGAGGCAACAATAGAGGGGGCAACAACAGAAACAACAGAGGCAATAGAAATTCTAATGACCGAAACAACGGCGGTCGATCGGATAGAATTAAGCCTGCTGAAACGGATTTGAAAGAGAAGATGGTCACACTCAATCGAGTAGCTAAAGTGACCAAGGGTGGACGTACGTTTAGCTTCGCGGCAGTTGTGGTAGTGGGTGACGGCAAGGGTACAGTGGGTCATGGATTAGGTAAGGCGAGAGATGTATCGGAAGCAATTGCGAAGGCAGTGGATGATGCAAAGAAAAGCTTGATTAAGTTTCCGCTACTCGATGGTACTATTCCGCATGAACAGAAAGGAAAATATGGTGCTGGAAAAGTACTAATGAAGCCTGCTTCTGACGGTACAGGTGTGATTGCGGGTGGTGCAATGCGCGCGGTATTGGAAATTGCGGGTGTACAAAATGTACTCGCCAAATCGCAAGGATCTTCTAATCCTCACAACGTAATCAAGGCAACATTCGATGCACTTTCTAAATTGCGCAGTCCGCAAGAGGTGGCAAGACAACGAAACATTTCAGTAGAAAAACTATTCAACGGGTAGCAGTATGGCTAAGATTAAAATAACACAAGTCAAAAGTGTAATTGATCGCTCGAAGCGTCAGAAAGATACGATGAAGGCTTTGGGCTTAAGGAAAATGAATCAGAGTGTGGAGCATGAAGATACGCCACAGATTTTAGGCATGGTGGCTAAAGTAAGCCACCTGGTTCAAGTTGAAAAAGCCTAAAAGGTAGTTGGCAGCCAGCTATTCGCTAATTTTAGCGAAAGTAAGGTTTAATTGCGTTCGGAATTAGAACTATTTTGATTCTGAACAATTAATTTAATAAACGTGAAATCGTGATTCTGTTTTTTATAGCAATATACGATTGAACTCAGATTTATTGAGATGAAATTAAGTAATTTAAAACCAGCAAAAGGAGGCGCTTCCAAAGGAAAGAAAAGAGTGGCTCGTGGGCAAGGATCGGGTAAAGGTGGTACTTCGACTCGTGGACACAAAGGGGACAAGTCTCGTTCTGGTCACAAGTTGAAGCGCAACTTTGAAGGTGGACAAATGCCACTGCAAATGAGATTGCCAAAGCGTGGTTTTAAAAGTCCCAACCGAGTAGAATACGTTGTACTCAATTTAGATCGTTTGCAAGAAATTACCGAAAAATATCACACTACTGATCTTACTTTTGATGTCTTAGTAGAACATAGACTCGTTAGAAAAAGAGATAGGGTGAAGGTTTTGGGGCGTGGAAAGATCGAAGCAAGCGTGAATGTGAGTGTTCATGCTGCTTCTGCAAGCGCAAAAGAAGCAATTGAAGCAAAAGGAGGAAGCGTTAACATCATATAAATTATAAATAAGCACTGAGAAAGTAAGAAGGCAGGTTTAAGCAGTCAGACGCAAAACGCTTATAAGCATATTTTTATAAGAACTGATGTGTAAAAAAATTGTGCTTGACTACTTAAGGAGTAAAGTGAATTGGGCAGTTTGATAGTTTTGAGTCGGCAGTGGGTGGAAGCAATTGATTAATCAATCGCTGATATTTCGTTACTGACCGAATCAATCTTCAAAATAGCTAAATCATATTTCTTGCTTATTGGTTTTTATTGTCAATAGGATTCGATGAAACGATTTATTAACACATTACAGAATATTTGGAAGATAGACGAATTGCGTAAGCGATTGCTTTTTACTTTGGGCATGCTCTTTGTATTCCGCTTGGGCTGTTTCATACCACTTCCTGGTGTTGATCCTTCTCGTCTAGAACAAGTTTCTGGAGGCGGAACGGGGGATTTACTAGGCTTAATCAATATCTTTACTGGAGGGGCATTCAATAGTGCAGCTATTTTTGCACTCGGTATTATGCCCTACATCACCGCTTCGATTATTGTACAGTTACTCGGTTTTGCAGTACCTTATTTCCAAAAGCTACAACAAAAAGAAGGCGAATCTGGTAGAAAAAAGCTAGGACAAATTACACGTCTATTGACGCTTGGTATCACTTTAGTGCAAGGTGGTGGTTATTTAGCTTACGTGAAAACGGGCTTGAATGCCGTTGACCCCAATGTTCCAGAAGGTATATTTTGGTTCTCCAATATTATTGTGCTTTCCGCAGGCACAATATTTGCGATGTGGATGGGAGAACGCATTACAGAGAAAGGCATTGGGAATGGTGTCTCTTTATTGATTACCATTGGTATCATTGCGGCATTGCCAGGTGCTTTGATTTCAGAGTTCCAGTTGCAGTTCAACAGTGGTGGTTTGTTGTTATTTATCGTAGAAATAGCGGCTTTATTCTTCGTCGTTATGGCTACGGTGGCAATCGTTCAAGCAGTACGTCGTATTCCAATACAGTTCGCTAAGCGAATGGTAGGACGGGGTTCTAATCAAATGCCTGTTTCTGGTGCTAGAGATTTTATCCCATTAAAAGTAAATGCAGCGGGTGTAATGCCTATCATTTTTGCACAAGCATTGATGTTTTTGCCAGCTACTATATTTGGATTCTTAGCAGGTGCGGAGTCTGATGCTGCTAATAGTTCTTGGTTGCAGACCATCAGCAACCCATTCTCAGGGCCTTATAATGTTATTTATTTCTTCTTGGTAGTCTTATTTACCTATGTCTATACGGCACTACTAGTCAATCCTAAGCAGTACGCTGAGTACTTGAAAAGACAAAATGCTTTCATTCCAGGTATAAAGCCAGGAAAGCCGACTGCTGATTTTATAGATGCTACGACTACTCGAATTACTTTGCCAGGTTCTGTATTTCTAGGATTGATTTCTATTCTACCTGCAATCGCTTATGCTTTTGGTGTGAATCAAGCTTTCGCACTGTTCTTTGGAGGTACTTCTTTGTTGATCCTAGTGGCAGTGGTATTAGATACCTTACAACAGATAGAAAGTTACTTATTGATGCGAAAGTACGACGGCTTAGTAAAATCAGGTCGCGTGCAAGGAAGAAGTAGCCGTATGCAGGGTATTGGTGCGAGTATGTAAATTGGAAGTAAGATTCAGGAAGGTAGAAGTCAGCGGATAAGCACTCACAATCGGTTGTTTTTGAAAATGTATTTATAAAAAGTACTCGTTTGAGTACTCAGTTCTGATAAGAAGATTAGATCAATTAGTAGTAAATAATGACATAGCACGTCAATAAACTTCAAACAAACAATTAGCTCAAGTCGCTTGTATGGTGGCTTGAGCTAATTCATTGTTATTCCTTTTTTAAGTTAGAAACGGGCATTTGTTTGAAGACTTTTGAAGTTTTTAAACCTTCAAAAGTCTGATTTGTCTATTTATTCGCTTACTACTCTATAATCGAAAAAAGAATAATTAGAAACTATAATCTTACTACTCTACTACGGTGTAAATTAAGTTTGTTTTAATTTTGAAAAGCGAGAAATTCCTTAGAATTTCGAGCTTCAAAAAACCTATCTGCCGCCGTCTTCGACGGCGGCGAAAAAGGGGTGAGGGAGAAAAAAGGATTTTTCTAAAACCCTTTTTTCTCCCCAAACCCCTGTCGCGAGCCGCCGCAGGCGGCGAGTCTATTAGTATTTCAAAAAAAGTAGGGTAGAGTACAATCTTACTATTCATTATGCGTAAGAAATCCAATAAAATATACTACAAAACGCAAGAAGAAATCGAATTGATTCGGAAGAGCTGTCTTTTGGTAAGCAAAACATTAGCACTAGTAGGAGAAATGTTGAAGCCAGGCGCAGTGGGGATTGATATAGACAAAGCGGCGGAGCAATTCATTAGAGATCATGGAGCAGAACCTGGTTTTTTGGGGTATAATGATTTTCCTGCAACACTTTGTGTATCCAGAAATGAAGCAGTTGTACATGGCATACCCGTTGAACGACCTTTTCAAGATGGCGATATTGTCTCTGTGGATTGTGGCGTATTTTGGAATAATTTTTACGGGGATGCGGCATATACTTTCGCCATTGGTGATGTGAATGAAAATACGATGAACCTACTTCGAAGAACCAAAGAATCGCTCTATCTAGGTATTGAACATGCGCGAGTTGGTAAAAGGGTAGGGGATATTAGTTTTGCCATTCAGCAACATGTGCGCAAATACAAATACGGCATCGTAAGAGAATTGGTTGGTCATGGAGTTGGGAAGGAGCTGCATGAAGCTCCTGAAGTACCCAATTATGGAAGAAGAGGGAAAGGCTTTAAACTGCAAGAAGGTCTAGTGATCGCTATTGAGCCAATGATTAATATGGGCAGACAAGGCGTTCGTGCATTACCTGATGATTGGACAATCGTAACGAAAGACAATAAACCCTCGGCACACTACGAGCATACTGTTGCGGTTGGGAAAACCGCTGCAGACATTCTTTCCACACACGAATATGTAGAAGAAGCAATTGCTAAAAATCCAAACTTGAAGGAAGTGGTGATTGAAGAAACAGTTTTGGCGTGAGATGACAGAATCTTCTTTTGGAGAGCATGAAGTGAATGTCAGACGTTTAAATAATGAATACGCGATCTCTCTTTGCTAGTGGACATTTGACTAATTAGCTTTCAGATTGGTAGGAAAGTAAACTTACTAGTGGTACTGCGCTAGGAGAAAACCGCGTTTGGAGGAGTGAAAATATAGCATTATAAGCTGTTAGTCCGATACAAAACCCGTAGCAGAATTCAAACCTGGTACACCACCTACGGTGAAGGGAACATTGAAGCCGATAAAGCCATAAGACGAATCTACTCCGAAATTCCAAGACCAACCCACACTCAAAATATCTCGAAAAGCAGTAAGCATAACACCTGCCCCGAACTCGGGTGTGCCGTCTAAATTGAAGTCTGGAGAAGAAAAACCTACTCCTACACCTGGCATCAAAAAATCATTGTAAAATTTATTCTTACGGCTGCCCCATTTCATGAAGATGCCGTAGCTCGGCGCAAACTGAAATTGATTTTCCAAAGTCACATCAGCGTTCCTAGTGCGCCGATAGGGACTGGCTAAAACAAGCGTTCCTGCCATTTTCAAATGTGGAGAAATTCTAGCCATTTCAACGTAGCGGCGATAGATTTCTCTGTCTTCATAATTGGGATTGGACTTGTCTTGCCCTCTTTCAATGATTGCACGGATCAGTATTTCATCGCCCGCTCGTCTTTCGCCGATTCCTTTTAGTTCGATGTAGCCATTAGAAGGAATTTTTCCTACAGTGAATCTTCTCACATCCTCCGTGAAGTCTTCATTTTCCACATAAGATTTGCGAAAAGTCTGCAAAAGACGCTCCAATCCACCAAGCATGGTTTTGGCTTCGCCAATATCGTTTTGCACTTTCTGATTGAAGTCTTCGTAGGAGTTATCTACTGTGGTCAGTTGCTCCAACCCCGGAATTTCCGACCCAAAAGAAGTACTGCTGCTGTAAGCAAGATAATCACCGTGAAAGGCTTCGTAGGCGCGTTTTACCAGATTGCCAAGATCATCAAAAGCTTCTGTGTAAGTTTCGTTTTGGAGCAGTTTTTCACTGGGAAAAAGATTGGCAAAAGTCTCAAAATTTTCCGCCGCGAAACGATACAGTCGGCTGACGCGCTCTAAGTTGATTTCGTTTTCCAAAAGTACTTGTGCTGCTGGTCTGGTAGATATGTCTTTATTTAATAGGTCAAGTGAATTTTTGAAGAGCTTTGTAAAGCGTACTTTGGTCGTATCAGAAGGAAATAAATTATCCACTTTTGCTTTGACGGTGCTTTTCAAATGTCCACCTAAACTATTCATATTCAATCCAATACTGTCTTGAATTTCCTTATTTCTGAAGAGTGCTTTTTCTTCTTCTTCTGAAATCGGCGTACCAAAACGAGAGACTTCAATGTACTCTTCCGTAGTCAGGTCATCAAAATTTTCGATGTGTATGGGGCGTCCGCCTGTTTTATTTTTGATGTGCGCTCCGAGACGAAAATAAATCATCAAAGTGCTATCCACTTTACCGTCCACTGCTAGACTTTCTAGTAGCGATTCGCGTATGGCTTGGGCTTTTTCTCCCAAAATATCGAATACCAAAAGCGCGAAATTGCCACCTTCGCGATTAAATCGTCGCTCGGTCGCTTCAGAATCGACAATTTCGATGATTTCGTCGTCATTTTCTATTTCTTCAAAAGTTGCATCTACCAGCCTCGCAAATGCTTGGTAGTCAGAAAGCTTGGCGTTTGCGCTGTTTGCCCCCATAAATTTGTCATTCAGCAAACTCAGGATGTCGTTTTGGTTGCGCATCAACTCATTCAGCTTCCGCAACTTCGCCAAACGATTGTCTTGCGCCGCAATGCCTTGAAAACGGAACATCTGATCTTCTAGCTCTGCGATATTGACTTTCACTAAAATACGGCTATTGATGTCCACAATCGCTGCTCCTTCGTAAGGAATGGTATCTTTGAATTTACCCGTTGTACTTTCCTCTACGAGCGTGATGAGGTGTTGCTCGCTACTTTGTCCCAAAAGGCTAGGAGCGGTGAAAAGGGCAAAAAGAAGGAAGAAGGTGTTTTTCATGGCTTAAGCTTGTTTTTCATCTGTGTCTGGAAGTGCTTTGATAGCGGCATTGAAGGCGCGCATCATCTGAAAGGAACTTAGTTTTTTGCGTTTGTCTTTGGGGTCAGGTGATAGGCTAGGATCAATGTAGATGACGTAAGCAATATCCTTAGATTTGGGCAAAACGGAAGCCGCTCTGATGTTATTGAGGTCCACTTCTTTATTTGGAAAAGAATTCTTAATTGCTTTTTCAAATTTAGGGCGAAGTGCCGCTAAATGATCTATATCATTGATCCAAAGCACGCGTTGATCGGGATGCGCACCTGGCTGCAAACAAAGCTGATTGGCGTTTTCTAGCAGCATCTTGCTGTTTTCAAATGTCCCTAGAATGACCAGTGTAATATGTGCATCCAGAAAAGTATTCAAATCTTCGATGATCGTGTCTAGTCCATTCAGGCAGTGTACACGCGTCAAATTTGGTATGGGTAAAGGTAAGGAAATGGAAGTTGGCATTTTCAATTGGCTTGCAGAAATGAAAGGATAATAGGTTTACCTATTCAGCAAAAATTCAAGTATTAGACACCTCAAAGTTCGCTTAGGAATGGTGAAATAATAAATTCAGATTCTAGCGCTAGAGATTTTGTTTCCATTTTGTTCTTCAAAAAGCGCAATTCGACTAAGGCGAACATCAGGTTTTTAAGTTCAAAATGGGAGCCAAAGATCAGTTCCAAGAATCGGAGCTTATTGTTTTTTTATTCCTTATTACTTTTTGGAGAAGCAATATCTGCAAATAATCTTATTTTATCAAATCTAAGATTGAAATGTTTTGTGATGTGAAATATAAAAAACCTCTTGCAATGATAGTTGTTATAACAAGGTAACATCTTCTTTAAAAATCATTACATTTGTGTTCGATTTCCGAATAAAAGAAACACTTCACTTCAATGGATACAGTTGTAGAAAAAAAGACGACTAGAAAAAGGAAAACCAGTACGAAAAAGCCAGCTTACAGCAAAGAGCAATATTTAGAGTGGTACACCACAATGTTTCGCATCCGTACTTTTGAAAATAAAGCAGTTTCGATGTACGGTAAAGGCATCAGAGGTTTTTTGCACGTTTATATTGGGCAAGAAGCTATTACGGCAGGCATGGAATCTGCTTTGATAGAAGGTGATGGTATCGTGACTGCTTATCGACAACACGGTACGGGTATTGGGCGCGGCGTCAGCACCAAAGAAGCCATGGCAGAATTGTTCGGAAAGGCAACGGGTATCGTGAAAGGAAAAGGTGGTTCGATGCACTTTTTCGATAATCGCAATAAGTATTTTGGTGGAAATGGCATCGTAGGCGCGCAAATTCCAATCGGAACGGGTATTGCTTTTGCCGAGCAATACAAAGGCACTAATAATCTCTGTGTGACGATGTTTGGAGACGGCGCGGCACGACAAGGTGCTTTGCACGAATCTTTTAATATGGCCATGTCTTGGAATATTCCCGTTTTGTACGTTTGCGAAAACAATGGCTATGCCATGGGAACTTCCGTAGAGCGAACTTCTAAAACGCCCGAAATCTATAAATTGGGCTTGGGCTATGATATGCCGAGCGAACAAGTAGATGGTATGTCGCCAGAATCGGTACACGAAGCTGTCACGAAAGCAGCGGAACACATTCGGGCGGGCAAAGGACCTTATTTCTTGGAAATTAAAACCTACCGCTACAAAGGACATTCCGTTTCTGATCCAGGTCGCTATCGCACCAAAGAAGAATTAGAATACTACAAAGGACTAGACCCTGTAAAAATGACGGAGAAGAAGATTCTGGACAATAAAATCGCCAGCGAAGAGGAAATTAAAGCAATCAAAGCGGAGATCAAGGCTGAAATTGCAGAAGCCGTGAAATTCGCGGAAGCATCACCTTATCCAGACGCCAGTGAGTTGTGGGAAGATAACTATTTGCAGAAAGATTATCCTTTTATTCGGGATTAGAGTATGACCAGAGATCGCTTTCATTATGAAGTTCGTACTGCTTTTGAGCAACTCGGCTGGGTGGTCACGAATGATCCTCTGAATATAAAATGAGGAAAGATTCCGTTGTAAATTGATCTAGGTTTAGAGCAATTCATAGGTGCAGAAAAAGATAATGAAAGAATTGCTGTTGAAATTAAGACCTTCGGGCATCCGTCCTTTATCACAGCATTCTATGACGCTGTAGGTAAGTATATTGTCTATAGAAAGGCACTGGAAATTTCTGATAATGAAAGCGATAGAGTTCTCTATTTAGCCATGCCAGAAAATATCTATGAAAAATTTAACCTTTGAAGAAGTTTTTCGAAAATACAACATCTCAAAATAAGAAGTCGTCCTTGGCTTTCTTTCTCCCTCCATGCGGGAATATTCTGATTATGCAGTGGCTTAGCCTAAATTAGCTTTCAATATCAGGATTATGCAAATTTTGATAGAACAAAAGTAGCAAACAAGACCTATCTTTCTACAAATCGTAGTAGCTGAACCACCTCCTCTACCTTACTTAATTTCAAGCGTTCCTGCTTCACAAATTGGTTAACTGATTTGTCGGGAAATAAATCCAAAACGTCTTTTTTCTTGAGTTTAAATGAATATAACTTGTCGTCTTTCAGGAGGTAGTAAGTGTGCACATTGGCGAAGTTTTCTAGTTCGATGTTTTGCCCGACATTGTTGATTGTTCTGGTATTAATACGACTTTTAGAACTACTGAAAAGCTGGTGTTGCTCGCCTTTGAAATGTATCAATACAAACTGCCCCTTGAACTTAGGGTGAGCATTGTACTGAAAGTAACTAGAATCTTTAAGCATGAGAATTTTAGGATACGCATTGCCATCCAATTCGATGTAGCCTTGCGCTACTTTGACTTCAATTTCTTTTTCGTAGATGTTGTAATTGACCTGTGCTTCTTCTATACTTTTGCCCGCTTTGTTGTAGATCGTAGCTTCCTGCCAATCGTCAAAAAGATAAGGACTGCCTTTGATGTCTTCGTAACGATTTTCGTCTATGGGCTTGCTGTTGACGCCCACAATTTGAGCCGTAGCGGTAAAACTGAATAGTGTAAAAGCAAGGAAAGAAACGATGTAACTCATAATATGGGCGGTTTTTATTTCAACATACTTAGCATGCTAAAATAAAACGCAATTATGAACTCATTTATTTTCCAGCATTTTCCAACCGAGTGCTGCTGCACCTAAAACCGCCCCCTCTCGATTTACTAATTCCGATAATAGCAAATCGACGCGCCCTTTATAGACATGCAGTAAGTTCTTTTTCATATACTTCCGAGTTGGCTCTAGGAGTAGTGCACCTGCTTTGGCTAAGCCACCTGTCAGAAAAATCGCTTCTGGATTGAAGTAAGCTACTACATCCGCTAGTGCTTGCCCTAGCATCCGACCTGTCATTTCAAAAGCTGCCAGTGCAAGTTCGTCGCCATTCAAGGCAGCTTCATTGATGTCGTGTCCTGTCAGTTCTTCAAAGCTTTTACCAGATAGGGTACTTACTTTATCGCTATTTGCTAAGATTTCTGCCATATTTGCTCGAATACCCGTGACGGATACGTATTTTTCTAAACAACCACGCAAGCCGCATTTACAAGGTCGCCCGTCGATGACCGCCACGGTATGTCCAATTTCTCCCGCCATACCGTCTTGCCCCAAATGCAGTTGTCCGTTCACTATAAAACCGCTTCCTAGACCTGTTCCTAAAGTGATGACCACCAAATGTTTTAGTCCTTTGCCGCCACCAAACTGCATCTCTCCCAGTGCCGCCACATTTGCATCATTGTTGACAAAGACGGGTACTTTAAAAACTTCCTCTATACTTTTTGCCAGTGGCACTTCTTCTCCCCAATCGAAATTGGGTGGATGCTCCATGATACCTGTAAAGCAATTGGTATCAGGCGCACCAACGCCCACTGCAATGACTGAAACCTCCTCAACAAGCTCCGCTTTTATCTGCTGATAAACGCCCGCTAAATCCTCTATAAAACTAGTGAATGGTTCGTGTGCATGAGAAGGAAAACGCTTGATAACCAGCATTTTACCTTCACGATCTACTATGCCAATTTTTGTGAAAGTTCCTCCGATATCAATACCAACTACTGCATTCTGTTTTTGCATGATATTTGTCCTTTTTCTTTAGTTCAAGGCTTAGACAAATTGGGTACACCTCAAATTATTACTTTGGTGGTGCAGATTTGCTAAATTTTTAGAATATAGTAAATCTTATGATTGAGCTGATGCGCCCAACAGATGCAATATTAAGAATGCGAAACAAAAGATAGGTATAAGTGCGAGCAAAATTTACTAATACTTAGTACATTCATAGATACTTTTCATTACAATATGTGTGTACTCACGCTTCGCTAAAAAATTTCAATTAGGAACGAGGGATGAATAAACTGAGGTTCTTTGTGCGTCGTTCCTTATCCCTTTGGACAGAGAGAAAAAATAAAAATTGAAAATTTTTATTTTTTCTCTCTGTCCGAGAGGCCTCTTTTTGAAAAAACTACTGAATCCTTCCTGCCAAATCCAAGAAAAACGCATACTGCAAAGCTGTTTCCTTAAACCGACGATAACGACCCGATTGTCCGCCATGTCCTGCATCCATGTTGATGTGGAAAAGGATTGGGTTCTCACCCGTTTTGTACTCACGTAGCTTAGCGACCCATTTGGCAGGTTCCCAATATTGGACTTGACTATCGTGTAAACCAGTGGTGACCAAAGTGGCAGGATAATCTTGCTTCGATACATTATCATAAGGCGAATAGGAAAGCATATAGTCGTAATATTCTTTTTGATTAGGATTGCCCCATTCATCATATTCAAAAGTGGTAAGCGGGATACTTTCATCCAACATCGTTGTGACTACATCTACGAAAGGCACAGCGGCAACAACGCCTTTCCAGAGGTCAGGCCGCATATTCATAATCGCACCCATAAGCAGACCACCCGCACTGCCGCCCATCGCAAATAGTTGATCTGGATTGGTGTAATTTTGATTGACTAGATACTGTCCGCAATCAATGAAATCATTGAAAGTATTGACTTTGTTGAGCAGCTTTCCGTCTTCGTACCATTGTCTGCCCATTTCCTCGCCGCCTCGAATATGCGCAATTGCAAAAGCGAAACCACGATCCAGTAAACTCAAGCGAACCGAGCTAAAATAGGGCTCCATACTATTGCCATAAGAGCCATAAGCATACAGTAAAATTGGTTGCTGACCATCTTTTTTGAAGCCTTTTCGATAGACCATCGAAAGGGGAATTTTCGCACCATCGCGTGCTGCTACGTAGAGGCGTTCAGATTGATAATTAGCGGCATCAAAATCGCCAATGACTTCTTGTTGCTTCAATAAATCACGCGTCTTTTCTTTCATATTGTAATCGAAAACGGAAGCAGGTGTAGTCATGGATGTGTAGCTGAAACGCAAGGTCTCCGTATTAAATTCAAGATTCTGAGTTGCGCCTGCGACGTAGGCTTCTTCTTCAAATTCGATGTAATGTTCTTCGCCTTCCCACGGACGCACGCGCAATTGAATGATGCCGTTTTTGCGCTCACTTAGTACTAAATAATCTTTGAAAATCTCCATACCTTCTAGCAATACATCGGAGCGATGTGGAATGATTTCTTTCCAATTATCTTTAGTTGTCGCCGTCTCGGGTGCAGACATTAAGCGAAAGTTTTTGGCGTCCAAATTGGTTCGGATGTAAAATTGATCGCCGTAATGCGCAATGCTATATTCTAGGTTTCGCTCGCGTGGCTGAATCACCCGAAATTCGTTTGTCGGTTGGTCGGCTTCTAGTACTCGAAACTCCTGCGAAATGGTTTGATAAGAAGCTATGATAATGTATTTCTCTGATTTACTTTTGTAAGCATAGCATAAAAAAGTATTGTCTTCTTCGTGCCAAACTTCCACATCTTCCTCGACAGGTGTTCCTAGAACGTGGCGGAAAACCTTATACGATCGCAGTGTTTCGGGTTCTTTGGTCACATAGAAAACGGTCTTGTTGTCGTTTGCCCAAACCGCACTTCCCGTCGTATTTTCGATGACATCCTCTAGCATTTCACCTGTCTGCAAATCCTTGAAGCGCAAAGTATAAATGCGTCGGCTCAAGGTATCTTCTCCGTAAGCTAGTATTTGATTATTGGGACTTACGGTTCTGCCGCTGACGCTGTAAAAATCATAGTCTTTCGCCAATTCATTTACGTTGAGCAAAATCTCTTCTTCTGCTTCTAAATTGCCCTTTTTCCGGCTATGAATGGGATATTCCATGCCTTTTTCAAAGCGTGTAATGTAGTAATAGCCATTGTATTTGTAAGGCACAGACTGATCGTCTTCTTTGATACGCCCTTTGATTTCCTGAAACAGTTCTTCTTGAAAATCTTCTAAATGCGCCGTCATGGCATTGGTGTAAGCATTCTCTACATTTAGATGCTCAATGACTGCTGGATTTTCTTTGCCCCGCATCCAGTAGTAGTCATCAATACGGGTGTCTCCATGTGCAATCAATTCTTTTGCCACTTTTTTCGCAATTGGTGGCTGTACGATTACTTCTTGATCCATTTGTTCCGTTTTATTATTACAAGCTGCTGCTATTAAAATCAGTATCAATAGAGTGATGTATTGTTTCATAGTGTTGAATTTTTTAACCAGTTAGAGAATTGCTGGTATAGAATCAATGCTATACTTTACTACTAGGCGTCTCCACAATTGCAGATGTACTTTTTACTATTTGTGTATAGAAATTGCTGAAAAAGTGTATGGACGTGAAATTCATTTTATAGCTATTCGTGCATTCGTGGCAAAAAAACTTTTCAACAAATCTCTGAACCTGCATCCGCCAAAGATAAACCACTTAGATTGAAAAAATGTTGTTTCTTCATATTTCCATATTCATATCTACAATAATTGAAAAAACGCAGTCTAAAAGAGCTTAATCGAATTGGTATTCCCGAATTTAAAGCACAGAAAAAAGCACCAATTGTTTTGGTCCTAGACAATATTCGTTCGGCGCATAATGTAGGTGCTGCTTTTCGTACCGCAGATGCTTTTGCGATTGAAAAAATCGTACTTTGCGGCATTACAGCACAGCCGCCGCATCGAGAAATTCTAAAGACAGCAATAGGTGCGAGTCAATCGGTCGAGTGGGAATACAAGAAAGAAAATGTGGCTGCTTTAAAGCAATTGAAAGCCGAAGAGTATAAGATTATTGGTGTAGAGCAAACAGATGAAAGCACTTCGCTTGAACAAGTTGAAGTTTCAAAAATGAAAAAATACGCCTTGGTTTTCGGTAATGAAGTGCAGGGGATAGACGATCAGTTGCTTCCACTCTTAGATGAAGGCCTTGAAATTCCTCAATTTGGAACGAAGCATTCTCTGAACGTCTCGGTGAGTATGGGGATTGTACTTTGGACTTATTTCAGGGCTTGGAAATATGGAAGGATTAATTGAAAATTAAAAATGGAAAATTGCTGCTAGCAATTCAAAGATTCAACAGTTCAACAACAAAAAAATGGCTTATTTCAGCGAGGATTTTAACCAATTTTTTAGCGACTTACGAAAAAACAATGATCGGGAGTGGTTTAACGCCCATAAAAAACGCTACGAAAAAGTAGTAAAAGAACCTTTCAAGGCTTTTATTGCTGCTTTGATCGAACAAGCACGGGTGATTGATCCCAATATTTTGATTACACCCAAAGATGCTATTTTTAGAATCTATCGAGATACGCGATTCAGCAAAGACAAAACGCCCTACAAATTGCATGCTTCGGCGGTAGTTTCTTCGGGTGGAAGAAAGGATACTACCACGCCTGGCATCTATATCCAAATATCGGATGAAGCTTATGGTCTGTACAGTGGTATATACCAAGCAAACAGCAAGCAACTGTACCGTATCCGAGAGCACATTGCAGCGAATTTGAATGAATTTGAGCAATTGCTTCGAGACCCTGATTTTGTAGAGAAATTTGGCGGAGAAATTCACGGCGATAAGAACAAGCGCATTCCAAAAGAATTTATGCCAGTTGCGGAACAGCAGCCTTTGATGTACAACAAAGCTTTTTATTTCTTCAATGAATTGCCGCCAACAACTATCCTGAAGGAAAACTTAGATGAAATTACGATCCAGCATTTTCAGGCGGCGCGACCGCTATCTGTGTTTTTTCAGGAAGCCCTCGCATAAACAAACATTCCTCCCAAGCAAAATAGAAAGCATGACTAAAGCACAGCTCTACCAAAGTATCTTACAAAAAAAATCTTATCTATGTATTGGTCTCGACCCTGATTTATCTCGCTTTCCTAAGCATTTGCTGAACAAGAAAGATCCCATTTTCGAATTCAATAAGTCTATTATTGATGCGACGCTGGATTTATGTGTAGCGTATAAACCCAATCTCGCCTTTTACGAAGCACAAGGACTAGAAGGCTGGAGAAGTCTTCAAAAAACCATGGAGTACATTCCCAAAACACACTTCACAATCGCAGATGCCAAACGCGGCGACATCGGGAACACGTCCAGAAAATATGCACAAGCTTTCTTTGAAAAACTCAATTTTGATGCAATTACCGTCGCGCCTTATATGGGCATTGATAGTGTACAGCCCTTTTTAGAATTTAAAGATAAATGGGTCATTGTATTGGCTCTGACTTCCAATAAAGGCAGTCAAGATTTTCAATTTATGGAAGAGAATGGCGAACTTTTGTATGAGAAAGTAATCAACACTGCTAGTCAGTGGGGCAGTTCAGAAAATACTATGTTTGTGGTGGGCGCGACGCATCCAAAGCAGTTTTCGGCGATCCGCCAAATGCTACCCGATCATTTCTTGCTCGTACCAGGTGTCGGAGCACAAGGCGGCGACTTAGCACAAATTTCTGAATATGGCTGGAACAAAGAATGCGGCTTACTGGTCAATTCTTCCAGAGGAATTATTTATGCGGGCGATGGTATGGATTTCGCTCTGAAAGCACGAGCCGCAGCGAAAAAATTGCTAGATGAAATGGCGAGCTATTTACAGTAGCGAGGCAAGTTAAATGATTGGGCAGTCCCCTCCATTTAAACCACTAAGGGAAGTGAGGATTAATTATAGATTTATTGCCAAAATAAATACATGATACTACTTAAGTACTTCTACCTATTTGTTTAAGTTGTTTATTTGTTTAAATTGTTTATAATGAACACTTTGCACAGGTTTATTGCCTAAATAATTAGGTAAATCTACTTAAGTGGTCACGAAGATTTAGTTTTAAGATATGTCATATTTTGGTTTTTGAGAACAACCTCATAATTGTTTAATAACCAGCTTCTTATCAAAGTCAAATATGACATATCTAGCATTCGATTAATTATGTCCAGGTACTTAAGTAGTCATGCAAAATTGATAGAGTAAGATATGTCATATTTTCATGTCTGAAAACCCCTGCTAGTCGTTGACATTCAGATGTTTAGTAAAAGTAAATATGACATATCTAGTTTCTTAAAACAACGATTAAATTTGCACGACTACTTAGAGAAAGTAAGGAATACGATTCTTCTTATTCATTAACTCAAGTAAACTCAAAATAAATATGGATTATACCGCATCTACTATCGGCTTATTGATCGCTTTGGGCGTCTCTTTTTGGGTATTAATGGACGCAAAATCTAGAGGTATGAACGCCACACTTTGGGCAATCGGTGTTCTTCTTTTGATGATCGTCTTTCTGCCGCTTTATTTTATTTTCCGTAAGCCGAAAATAGAGGAGTAGAGCGAAGACGTATTCAATTTTTCAAGTTTTTAGCCAAGTATAAATCACTGCATACGGATGCTCAAAGTATTTTTTGTACACTATTTGGACTAAGAACTAAGAGTATCACTTTCTTGCTCTACCAAAGCAGTACAAGCTGCCTCTAGCATTTGATAGACCTTTTCAAAACCATTATCGTTCCAATAAGGATCGGGCACACTTTCATTTTTTTGTGGCTCAAGATAGTTCAAGATCATTTTGACCTTATCTTTGTATTCAGATGCCAAATCTAGCTGAAGAATGTTGCGATAGTTGGTGCTATCCATGGCTAGAATCAGGTCATAGTCCTTGAAATCCTTTGCTGTAAATTGTCGAGCACGTTGGTCTGTAATATCAATTCCATGCTGTCGGGCTGTGCGAATGGAACGGTTGTCGGGTAGCTCGCCAACATGCCAAGCACCCGTGCCAGCTGAACCCACTTCCCAATCCAATTGATTTTCTTCCACTTTCTTTTTTAGAATACCTTCTGCCAGTGGAGAACGACAGATATTACCCAGACAGACCATTAGTATTTTCAAAATAAAGCGTTTTTTATTGCCGACAGATGTAATAACAGTTCGTGTAAGATATGTAAGTAACTCATGTTACGCAAAACACCAAATTGCAAACGACACAAAGTGCCACTTGTTTACAAATCGTCGGGTGTCGAAGCCACTCTAATTCAAAACATGGTAGCTTTGACAAGCTAATAGATTTCTCGTACCAAAACATACGAGTGCGTAACATCAGTAAGTAATTGATAGTCAAAAGTTACAAGACAAATAACGAAAATATAACTATTTGAATATCAGAATTTTGTGTCGTATTTGTTCTTTGTAGCAGCAATTTCTCATGTAAATGAATTTTGATAACGGGCATCAGCCTCGCGCCTCACGCCTGAGGCGGACACGGTAAGGCGGACACGGTGAGGCAGACAGGTTTCCAAAATGCCTGTTATCTTTAGCCTGTCATCAGGTACTATTTTCAGCTACATGGAGAATTGCTGCTTTGTGGCTCAAAAATTACACGGACTAATTGATGATAAACTAAAACGAGTTTGAATCATATTTGGTTTTTCGAGCGAACCGATGCATCAGGATGAATTTTAACGCTAGTGTAAAACTTTGTAAATAAACCGCCGAACAATACCACAAATACAGATTTTTTGAACAAAAACGACCTTTTTAAGCCGTTAATTGTCTAACTTTATGTCATTAAAATTTATCTTAAAAGCTTTAGAATCACTTACTTAATTTATTATAAATGGAACTTATGCACTATTTGAAGTACTTTGTTTGCATCAGCCTATTTTTTTCTGCTTGTGAAAGCGCACCAGTAGAAGAGAAAGAACCCGTAACCGAAACGCCTTCTTATGAATACGACGAAAGTCTTAGTCTGACCGATGGTTTCAAAGCCGTTGTGGTGGCAGAATCTATTGGAAGAGCGAGACACATAGCCGTCAGAGAAAATGGCGATATATACGTCCAACTCTCCAAAGAAAATAATGGTGGCTCAATAGCAGCAATGCGCGATAAAGATGGCGATGGAAAAACGGAAGATATTCAGTATTTTGGTAATGGTACAGGTACTGGAATTGGCATCAGAGGAGGAAATCTGTATGCGTCCTCTGACGAAGCGGTATTTCGATATGATCTGCCTTCTGATAACTTAGTACCTTCCGAAGAGAGTCGTATTTTGATTGCGGGAGGATTTCCTAAGCAAACTTCTCACCAATCGAAATCTTTCACTTTCGACAATGAAGGCAACATGTACGTCAATGTGGGTGCACCTTCCAATGCTTGTATGCAAGAATCTAGAACGAAAGGTTCACCAGGACTTGATCCTTGTCCGCAAAGAGAACGCCAAGCAGGTATCTGGAAATTCAATGCGGACAAAGCAGCCCAACAGCAAGATATGGACGCTAGCCGATATGCCAGTGGTATCCGAAATGCAGTAGCTGTTCGCTGGAATCCAATGACCAACAACCTTTTCGTAATGCAGCACGGACGCGATCAACTGCATCAATTCTTCCCCGATTTGTACAGCACGGAGGAAAGTGCGGAATTGCCTTCCGAAGAATTGCTATCCATTCAAGACGGAGACGATTTTGGCTGGCCCTACTGCTATTTCGATCACATTCAAGACAAAAAAATACTTGCTCCCGAATATGGTGGCAACAAACAGGAGCAAGCGCGCTGTGCAGAGGTGAAAAAACCAAGTGTTGCTTTTCCTGGACACATGGCACCCAACGATTTGTTGTTCTACACAGGCGATCAATTTCCTGAACGCTACAAAAATGGCGCATTCATCGCTTTTCATGGCTCTTGGAATCGTTCACCACAGGAGCAAGAAGGCTATTATGTGGCTTTTGTTCCGATGAAGGATGGCGTACCAAATGGCGAATGGGAAATTTTTGCAGATGATTTCGCAGGTGTACAAAGCGTGGAAAGTCCTCGCGATGCACTACATCGTCCAACGGGTCTAGCGCAAGGGCCAGATGGTTCGCTCTATGTTTCAGATTCGGTGAAAGGAAAAATTTGGCGCATCATGTATGAAGGATGATTTCCCAATAGCGCAATTACGGAAGGAAACGCCTGCTTGCCAACATAAAATTCATCTGAACAATGCAGGTGCTAGCCTTTCGCCTACACCTGTCCTTGCTGCGATTCGAGCCTATTTCGATTTAGAAGCTAGGACAGGTGGCTACGAGGCGGCGGCACTCAAAGCGGATGAGATTGTGCATTTCTATGACGTGCTCGCCCAATTTTTGCATACCAAGGCACACAATATTGCTTTTACCACCAATGCTACGGACGCCTACGCCAAAGCCTTGTCTTCCATTCCTTTTCAGCGAGATGATGTGATACTGACGACCGATCATGATTATGTCTCTAATCAAATTGCTTTTCTGTATTTGCAGCAAAGAGTTGGTATCAAAATCATACACGCAGCCAAACGACCCGACGGAGCAGTGGCGGTAGATTCAATGGAAAGCTTGATTCAAAAATATCGCCCAAAGCTAGTAGCCGTCACACATGTTCCAACTAATGCTGGTGTAGTACAAGATGTCTATACGATCGGAAAGATTTGTGCGGAACAGAATACTCTTTATTTGGTTGATGCTTGTCAATCCGTAGGTCAGTTAGAGGTAAATGTCGCGGAGATGCAATGCGATTTTCTAAGTGCGACTTTCCGAAAATTTCTACGTGGACCGAGGGGCACTGGCTTTCTATATGTTTCTGATAAAGTACTTGAACGTGCTTTAACACCCATTTTCCCCGATCTACAAGGGGCAGAGTGGATCGCTAGAGACAAATATGTCTTACAAAAAAGTGCCAAACGCTTTGAATATTGGGAGCGTAATTTTGCGAACGTACTTGGTGCAAAAACTGCCGTTGAGTATGCGCTGCAAATTGGTATGCCAGTCATCGAAAAACGCGTGAAATCACTCGCCAGCTACACACAAAATACCTTATCTCAACTCAAAGATTTCCAAGTATTGGATAGGAGCGATGATTTGTGTGGCATCATCACGCTGCACAGCCCAAAGTTTACTTGGCAGCACTTGAAGCAACACTTAATCAATCAGCATTTTAATGTTTCTGTTGCCGTGAAATCAGGGGCTTGGATAGATTTTGAGGAAAAAGGTGTTGATTGGGCTTTGCGCATTTCGCCACACTATTACAATACAGCGCAAGAAATTGACTTGCTGTTTGATTTTTTGAGTAATTTGTCTTAGCTAGGAAGACAGATTTGAGAAGACATCAATCAGCTGTTTAATACACTGTGAACTAAGGTTGTTTTAATTTTGAGAAGCGAGAAATTCCTTAGAATTTCGAGCTTCAAAAAACCTATCTGCTGGCGGCGAACAAGGAGTGAGGGAGAAAATGCAAATAAACTCTTTTGGTTGTCTGAATTTTTTTGAGGAATTATCAAAATCGACCTAATTTCTTTTAGTGAAAAAAGTGCCAAAAAGGCGTTAAAAACAAAATACTGTATGAGCCAAAACAAGGTGCTAATCAGAGCTGAAGCTTGGCGTAGCCCGTGAATA
>JBCCRX010000002.1:0-55835 GCA_039201015.1 Bacteroidota bacterium
AGGCTTTTTAACATTCATGCAGTGGTGCAAAGCAGAAAAGATTAAGTATCTTTTCAACGGAATGAACCGCTAGCGGATGGGTTGCCAAAAGGAAAAAGAACAAGTAAAATGGGGAGGTTATATTTTACAAATTCCCTAAAGCTCCGTAATCATCAAATTTCGCCACTGCACTTGTATGCCACCGCCGTCGTGAATCTGCAAAGCAATCTGCCCTTCGGCGGTTCCAATTTTTTCATCCTCAAAGTCAATCATCTGTACGCCATTTAGCCAGGTGGTCACTCGACCACCAATTGCACGAACGCGCATCTTATTCCACTCACCCATTTTTAATACATCATCTAGTTTTGGAGAGGGCTTTATCAACCAGCCTCTGCCGTAAGACTCATAAATGCCACCCGTATCATTGCCAGTGGGTGCGACTTCCGCCTGCCAACCTGTGATTTTTGTGCCTTCCACCGAAGAACGGAAAAAGACGCCGCTATTGCCATTGGCAGTTTGCTTAAACTCTAATGTCAAGTCAAAATCTTTGTATTCCTGATTTGTTCCTAGATAGCCGTACTGCTCGTCTTTACCACTTTCACAGTAAAGAATGCCGTCTTTCACAAACCACTTTTCTGTGCCATAGACTTCCCAACCCTCTAAATTTTTTCCATTGAAAAGCGCGCGCGTTTTAGGCTCTCTTTGCGTAGATGCTTGCACCAATTTTAGAAACTCTCCCAATCGAGAGGGTTCTAACCAACGTGTGACGACCACCATATTGTTTTCTTGATCTACCACGATATAATTGCCACCAAAACCTGCGGCGTAGTAAATATCTTCGGAAACACCTTCCATATAGCGGCGCTCATTTTTATCATTTCGCCACCACATATAACCGTAGCTTGGATTAGCAGCAGAAGGCTGCTGCACCAGATCAATCCATCTTTCAGAAAGGATTTGTTCGCCTTTCCAATTGCCTTGATTCAAGAAAAGCAAACCAAAACGAGCATGATCCATGGTGTTGATGAATACGCCACCACCAGAATGTCCACCCCCACTCACTGACTGCATCATCACGCCATCCACATTCGTAAAAGAGTGATCGTAGCCCTGCCAACGCCAAGTAGAAGAGGCGTCAATTTTATCCATCAATTGTTCTTTCAAAACTTGCGGAAGTGGTTTTCGCCAAACTTGCAAAAGACTGTAAGCCAATACATTGACACGCACATCGTTGTACTCAAAAACACTGCCTGGCGTATTGAGTTTCCTCATTTTCCAGTTGTCCACGCCACCTTCACGCGGCGGGCGGTCTGCCCAATCTTTGACGCCAAATAGCTCCCCCGACCAGTCGGAAGATTGAGTCAATAGATGATCCCAAGTGATTTTACTGTTGTGTTCACCAGCGTAGGTGCCATCCCATACGTAATCCTTTAATTGGTCTTGCACATCTTCGATTAGTCCATGATCGAGTGCCAGCCCCGCTACGGTCGATAAATAGCTTTTGGTAACACTAAAGGTCATATCTACGCGCTCCACGTCTCCCCAGTGTGCAACGATGTAACCATTCTTCAAGACGAGTCCCGCTGGACCGCCTCTTTTCTTGGTCGGTCCAAGAATTTCATGGTAAGGCTCTCTAGCAAAACCTTTCAAAATTGCGATTCTAAGATCACGCGAACCTGAATATTCATTTTCTTGTGCAAATTGCACCGCTTTTTGAAGTTTTTGGGCATCTAGACTTAGTTCAGATGGACTACGGTGTTGCCAACGGTGCTTATCTGGAAAATAAGAGGACTGAGAAAATAAGGTGAAAGAAAAAAGAACAACTATAAGAGATGCAAGACTGTTTTTCATGTTTTGATGTATATATTTATTGCTCAAAGTTACACAAAAAGATTCATGGCTTGTTTCAAGCTGATCTTTAAATCTTTTCAGCTCTAAGAACTAAGCACTTGTTTAGATTTTATCGTTCTGATAACCAATATTTTATGAACTTGAGAAGAAAATAGTAGCAATATGTCAATACCTGTACCTAATATTTAGTACTCAATATGTCAGAAACTTCAAACGCTAGCCCGAAAAACAAGCTTCAAAAAAATGAACTTATCCTACTGCTTCTTTTGGCAGCAGTACAATTTACCCACATTATTGATTTCATGATCGTGATGCCATTGGGGGCGACTTTCATGGAGATTTTTGAAATCAGTCCGAAGCAATTTACCTTTATTGTCACTTCTTATGCTTTGTCCGCCTTTATATCGGGTTTGCTGAGTGCTTCTTTTATAGATTATTTCGATCGGAAAGAAGCCTTGATTACTTTATACATCGGCTTCACTGCAGGAACACTCGCTTGTTCTATGACCAGTAATTATACCTTTTTTCTATTAGCAAGAATGCTTACGGGGGCGTTTGGAGGTATTTTGGGCGCATTGGTCTTGTCCATTGTAGGAGATCAGATTCCGCTAGCGAGAAGGGGACGAGCTATGGGAATCGTAATGACTGCTTTCTCAGTGGCTTCGGTAGTTGGTGTACCAGCAGGACTCTATTTGGCGGCTACTTTTCAGTGGAATACGCCCTTTTTGGTAACAGGTCTGCTGTCTGCTGTTTTCTGTGTTGTTGCCTTTTTTGCTGTTCCTTCGATGCGGGCGCATCTCGAAACGGAAAAGAGCAATTCAAGTCCTTTTGAAGCATTCACTAATATCTTGCAAGATGATAATCAGCTACGCGCCTTGCTTTTCAATATTGCTTTGATGTTGGGTCACTTTACGATCATTCCCTTCATTGCACCTTATATGCAAATTAATATTGGCTTTACGGATTACGAAGTGACTTATGTGTATTTTATTGGCGGTATTTTGACGGTCTTCTTTCTGCCTTATTTCGGAAAGCTCGCAGACCGCTACGGACACGTTCTTATCTTTACTATTGCTAGCATAGGCGCACTGTTTTCGATATATGCTATCACCAATTTACCTGCCGTCAGCATTCCGATTGCGTTAGTCGTAACTTCTTCTTTTTTTGTAGTGGCCAGTGGTAGAAATGTGCCTGCATTGACTTTGGTGACTTCTGTTGTGAAACCAGAACGGCGAGGAAGTTTCATGAGCGTTCGTAATTCGGTGAATGAAGCTTCCTTAGCGGCTTCTTCTTTCATTGCAGGTCTGATTGTGACGGAAACAGATACAGGTGTACTCGAAAACTATGAATACGTAGGCTACATTGCAATCGTGATGAGTTTAATCGCTGTGTTTTTGGCACGGAGAGTGAAGATGGTGGATTAGACAGTTTGTAGCTAGCGACTAGCGCATCAAAGCCACATCACCTTTAAAAATGGCGATGTGTCCATCCACGTATTCTACTTCGGTGATGTAGATATAAATACCAGAAGGGGAGAGGATGCCATTGAAATAACCATCCCAGCCGTCAGCAGGAGCGTTGGGAAAAAAGTCTTCTCGCTCGAAAAGGAGGCGTCCCCAACGGTCGAAAACGCGTAGTGATTTCACTTGATTGACTTTTGTGCCACCATACAAAACAAAGGTATCATTTCTGCCGTCGTCATCGGGAGAAAAGGCGTTGGGAATGAACATATTGTATTCACGATCAATGAAATAGCGCAGTTCATCATAAGCTCTACAGCCCAATTCATCTATCACTTCTACCTGAATAGTATTTTGTTCCAAAGGAAAAATATTTCGCTCTAGACAGTCCATACAACTATCTTTGGGTAAATTAACCCAATTGACTTCCACCACAGGACGATTTGTGATGGCTTCTATCTTTAGGCTATCTCCTAATTTCACTATTTCTTCTTCTCCTAAATGGACGCTAAGTAGATCAATTGCTTCGCCTGCCTGAAAAGTAGTGTCCAATGGACAGCCATAGGCATCTTGCACCACCAAGCGGAAGGAATCGCCTGGCGTCAGAATCTCAAAATTATTTTGTAGCACGAAACTATCTGCGTAGAGGAAAGAAGTGTATGGAGGCGTGCCACCAATAATTTCTCCTACTTCTATTTGGTAGCCACAATTTTCTGGGAAAAGATCGAAATTCACTTGCTCGGGGAAAGAGTTGAAAACCGTAATCGTGTCGTAATTGATGCAGCCATTGAAGTTGCTAGCACGAACGGTATAAGTGACGGTATCATTCACTTTGGGTATAATAAAAATACTATCTCGACTACCATTGCTCCATCTATAATCACAACCAATACATTCTGTGAAATTTGCCGCGACGGTGGTAGGCTGACCAAAACAACTGGCTCTAACACTCGGCTCAATGCTTGCACCAAGGCTACAAGAAGTTTTCACGACCCAAACGTCATTCACGCCACGTGATGCTTCTGTTTTATCGCCACTGACAGTCGATTCAGTATGCCCTGCCATGACAATGCTGCCATCTTCCGTAACCTCCATTTCCGTTAAAGCATCTCGTAGATTAGCACCATAAGATTCATCCCAAAGTTGTTCGCCATCTGGTGATAGATAAACCACCCAATAATCTACTGTTCCTTCTGAGTTAGCGGTTTTTGAACCACTGACTTCGGAGCTAGAAATGCCTGCCAGTACTAGATTCCCGACAGCATTTACTCGAATATCATAGGCGTTATCAGGTCCGCTACCACCATACACTTTATTCCAAAGAATATTGCCAGCCATATCAATCGCAACGACCCAATAATCAATGCTGCCATAAGAAGGAACAGTTTTTTCAAAGCCTTCCCAAGAACCCGAAAAGCCAGCCAAATAGATCGTTTCGCCAATTTGAGCAATATCAAAAATGGCTTCATCAAAGTTGCCACCAATGGTCTTTTGCCATATCTCGTTGCCGTTGGCATCTATCCGCATCACCCAATAATCATTCAGACCTCTCAAAAAGTCTTCTTTGTCCCCGCTGACATCCGAGCGCGATTCACCTCCCAAAAGAAAGCTACCATCCGCCAAAGGCCAAACGGCTTGTAATAGTTCTCTTTGCGCACCGCCGTAGGTTTTGTCCCAAAGTACATTACCGCGCGCATCTGTTTTTACAATCCAATAATCCCAATCGCCGCGATTGTCTTCCGTTTTGTCGCCACTGATTGGAGAATCGGAGATGCCTGCTAGTAGATAGCCACCGTCTTGGGTTTCGATAATATCGCCACGAATAGCATCCCAACCGCTGCCGCCAATGGTTTTATCCCATTCTAACTCACCATTTTTATCCAGCTTTACCATCCAGAAATCCCAATCACCTTTGTTCGCTTCACTTTTATCGCCGCCCGCATCTGAGCGCGATTCACCACCAATAATAAAACCTCCATCGCGGGTTTCTTTTCCTACCCAGATTCGGTCTGCTTTATTGCCGCCGTAGCGTTTTTGCCAAAGTTGGTTGCCATTGATGTCAAGTTTGATAAGCCAGTAATCCCAATCACCCATTTTAGGAAAGAGGATATCGCCGTCATCATCAGACTGCGTAATAGCGGCTACTAGAATGCCACCATCCGAGCAAGGAATAAGTGCATGCAACTCTTCCCAACTGCTGCCACCCAAGGTTTTTTCCCAATCAATTGCAGGTGTTTGCGCTTCACTCAACACAGCGAAAAGCAGCGAACCTATCAAGAACATTAAATGATTGAGAATCGACTTCATTCGTAAGAGCTTGTTTGGATTTTGATCTTTGAGTCGAAAACGAGCTATTTTTTCGTTAATCAAGGCAAAAAATAGAAGCTTACTAGATAAAGCTTGTCCGCCTTACCGTGTCCGCCTCAGGCGTGAGGCGTGGGGCTGATGCCCCCTTTTTTAAGGCTGAGTAACGGAAAAAGAGCTGTTTGCAGACCGATTATTAATTTCCAAACAAGCTCTAAGCGATCGTTAGTGTCTTCGTACCACAAAGGCTGTATTCTTAAAGTAGAATCGTGATAGGTGTTTTGACCGTTAAATTTCACATCAGTAAAGGAAAAGTAACGAAATAATGGGAAGATGACGCATTGTGACTTCACAAGGTAATGCTAATTCTACGAACTGGAGCAGATTAGTGTTCACATTAGGATTTTTATTTAGTGTTAAATATTTCTACAGTTTCGTATCTTATTGATTGTCAAATAAATGAAAATATAATATTCATTCATTTATCGTGCTTTCACAAAAAACGAGTACTTGAATGTGCTTGTCATTCTCCATAAACCGTTGCTGCCGCCGCCAATTCTTCGTAAAAATCACTTCCATACTTTCTAATGATTGCTTCTTTGACAAATTTATAGATCGGAAGTTTAGCTTTTTTCCCGTTTTCGCAAGCAGCAGAGCAAATTTCCCACTGGTCGTAGTTGAGTGCCTCGAAGTTTAAAGCTGAATTTTTGGATACGCGAATAGGATAGAGGTGGCAAGAAATGGGCTTGTAAAAGTCCGTTGCTCCTGCTCGGTAGGCTTGCTCAATGCCACATTTTGCGATGCCCAATTCGTCATACGTCATATAAACACAAGCACCATTTTTCAGTAGATTAGTACCATAGTCTTCAAATGTGCCTTGAGAAGTGTAAGCACCTTTTTGTTCGATCACTTGGACACCTTCTTCACTCAGAAAAGGACGAATTTTTTCAAAAATTTGATCCAGCGTTTCTAATTCCTCTTTTTCGAGTGGTGCGCCAGCATCTCCTTCCCAACAACACGCTCCTTTGCAAGCATTCAAGTTGCAAAGAAATTGCTCTTCTATCACATCCAAACTGATAAATTTGTCTTGTATGATTAGCATGGTCTATGAATTTAACAGCAGATTATTCTTCGCAAGCAGCTAGCCCTTCTGTTATCTCTTTCATATTGAGTTCAGCTACTTCCTCATTCCAAGTATGGATGATGTAATTTAGAATATTAGCAATTTCTGCTTCTTTCAATTTGGGATGTCCTGCCATCGCTTCGGCATAAGTGATGCCATTCACGACGATCGTATCTGCAATGCCGTAACGGATGATACAAGCCAGTTGTTCTCTATTTTTCGCAATGTAATCCGCATTCACCAAAGTTGGGATGTTGCCGCCTAAACCCGAACCGTCGTCCATGTGGCAATTGGCACAATAATTAGCGTATAGAATTTCTCCTTGTTGATAGGGATTACCACCACAATTAGTAAGCACGATACCAAACGCCAGTGAAACTACAAACAATGCACCTTTTGTTTTATTCATATTGTCCTCTCCTTTCGAGGAACTAACTATTTTGGGGCGGTTTTGTTGAGATCAAATTCAGCGAAATGGAAATATTACAGACATCCTACTTTTGACCACTTTTTTGTTGTTGAAAGAAAAATAAGAAGAGCAAAATAAGCGGAATTAATAAAATCAAATAGGCTTTTGAAGTCTTCTTTTCAGACACTATTTCTTCTACACTAAGTAGTTGATTCGCGGCTTGGTCTAGTATAACCTGCTGTTTTCCACCCGTCCAGGTAATGATGATACTATCTATTTGTGAAACGTCACCTAAACCAAAGTGAACAATTTTAGAATTATTGGACAAATGACTAGAACCTCCGCCGTCTATTTCTCTAATCATACGCTCATTTCCTGCTACGACTTTTACTCTAGAACCAATGCCATCTGATTCCGCTTCGATACCCTTTAGTTTAATTTTCAACCAATTGCCGCTGATAGAATCATTACGATACAATCGGGTCGTGGTTTCAATAGGGTAGTGCTTCACGGCTTTTTGGTTGATGACCAGCAAATCCATATCGCCGTCGTTTTCCAAATCGAAAATGACCGAACCTCTTCCAATGCCATAATCTTTTATACCCTTTGCCATACCCAAATCTTGAAATTTACCGTCCTGATTCTCAAAATAGAAATTTCCCATGGGCGTGCAATTGGGATTCAAATCGCCATTGGCTACAAATAAATCTTGATCGCCGTCGTGATCGAAATCTGCAAAGTTCGCACCCCAACTGATCGTAAAAATAGAAGTCCCAAGTTCTTTTGCTTTATCTTTAAAAACCGCTGATGTGTCTTCTCTGGACATAAAGCGATTGAATTTGATATTGGTGATGAAATAGTCCAATACGCCATTATTGTCATAATCACCTACGGCTGCTCCCATCGCATTGATTCTTAAGTCCATGTCCAAGGATTTTTCTACGTAGGAGAAACGTTTTTTGGGATAATCGTTGCGCAATAGATAATTAGGTTTTGCCTTGTAGCCAAAATCGTGGTTCACTAATAAATCTTGGTCGCCATCATTGTCAAAATCAGTAAAGACACCGCCAAAACCAAAGCCACGATGCGTTAAACCATAAGCTTCATAGACGTTTTTGAAGTATTTTCCTTTTTGATTGAGCAATAAATAGCCATGTGCCGTTTTGCTGGCATTGACAATGGTGGCATCACTAATTTCGTTCAGCGGTCCGTCGTACTCCAAGAAATAGTTTCCTACGTACAAATCGGGATAGCCGTCGGCATTAAAGTCACCGAAGTTCGCGCCTGTACTGAAAGCATACATTTGATGCAAGCGGAAAGCTTTGGTAGCATCCGTGAAGGTATTGTCGCCATTGTTCAGGAACAATAAATTTTCCGCTCTCGGAATGATTTGAGTCGAATCTTTGGTCGTAGTAGTTGTAATGAACAAATCCGTCCAACCGTCTCGATTGACATCCGCACCTACCACGCCTTGTGTTACAAATTGTCGCGTAATTTCCAGTCCCGAGCCTTCATAAATATTTTGAAAAGTTCCGTCTCCTTGGTTCAAATATAGCTGATCCTCTCGCATGCCCGAAGTGATGTAGAAATCTTCGTAGCCGTCTTTATTGATATCTAGCACGCACGCGCCACCCCCAAACATGCCTTCGTAAACTTGAAATTGATGTTTTATACCAGCTTGCTCTGTGATGTCGGTAAATTGATGCTGCGCGTATCCGTAGCAATAGTAGAATAGGAGCAATGGGAAGAATATGATTTCCTTGATTTGCATGAATTATCAGTTATTTTTCTTTTGGTGGACTTTCGAGAAGAAACAAAGCATTTTTAAAAAATGATGCAAAGTAAATGGACAAACTCTACTCTATCCTACTTTTTTTGAAATACTAATAGGCTCGCCGCCTGCGGCGGCTCGCGACAGGGGTTTGGGGGAGAAACACAATATTGAGCTTTTAGCCCAATATTGTGTTTCTCCCCCAAAATCCTCCCCCTGTTTTCGCCGCGAAGTGGCGGAAACCAAGAAGACTTAAATTTTAGTAGGGAAGAGTAGATAAACTCTTTTGAGTTGATCTATAATAAAAGAGAATTCGTCTATAAAAAGTAAATATTTTCGTCATATAAAAGCAAGTTTGAACTGGTTTTTGAGGAACAGCGCTTGCTTGTTCAGTTTACAACGCGAACAGACACAAATGCTTCATGCCTCTTGAAAAAAATTAGATGATCAAAAATCAAGCCTTATGTCCAAATACATCTATGAATATCACAACTCCAAGTCTTTCTACACCATGTCATGGATTGCTTTCGTCATTTCCTTAGGTGGCATGTTGGCGGGAATTGTTTACATGGAAGGTACATTCGCATTGAAAGGATTTCTAGCCATGTCTTATCTCTTCAGTGTATCTGCTTGTTTCACGCTAGCAAAAGTAATTCGAGACAAACACGAATCAGAAAAATTTATCAATAAAGTCGAAAATGCTAAGACAGAGCGATTTTTGAATGAAACAAATGGCGTGGTGAGTGGCGTTTGAGTGCAGTCGAAGTAGTTGGAAGATGTTTGAAGCCTTGGGTTTACATGTTGT
Organism: Bacteroidota bacterium; assembly: GCA_039201015.1. GTDB lineage: Bacteria > Bacteroidota > Bacteroidia > Chitinophagales > Saprospiraceae > JAAUTG01. Next base: position 9,703 of record JBCCRX010000002.1, read on the forward strand.
CCAGTAATTTCTCGTTACTGGACAATTTTCAAGAGATTTAAGCAAAATCTATCCAGTAATGGAAAATTACTGGATAAAATCCGATTCCGTAGTGAGAATTGCGGTTATTTTCTTCGCCAGACTATGTCCGCCTTACCGTGTCCGCCTCATGCGTGAGGCGTGAGGCTGAAACAATGGCGGCGTATAGCATTTTCCAGTCTAAAACTTCAAAAGTTTTACACACACTCAATCAAGCACCCGAAATCACTTTTCCCAAACATTGTTCTCTACCTCCACATCTACCATACCACGATGAGGGTCAATTTCTGCGGATTTCACTGCTTTGCTCATTTCTAAACGATATTCGGGAAAGGTCCAAGGCCAGTCTGCTGCGATTGTGTATTTTACATTATCCATTTTCATAGCAGGTTTTTCTCCGCGCATGATACGCAATGGGATGTTGAACAGTTCCTGACTATCATCTTCGTAAGTTACTAGAATATCTATTGGCATTGGGAACAGTCCATTTTTTTTCAAAACCAAAGTTGTTTTCCCATCTTCCTCTGACAAACCTTCGACTGCATAATCTATCGTGTGAGTCGTATTGACCATGTACTCTCTGTACCAATCCAATTCCAAACCAGATTCTTTCTCCATAATGCGGATAAAATCATTTGGGTTGGGATGCTTAAATTTCCAAGTATTATAATAGCGCAAAATGCCTTTTTGGAAGGCTTCCTCGCCCATGATGTACTTCAATTGCGCCATAAAGATACTGCCTTTGGTATAGGCAGCAACGCCGTAGGCTCTATTAGAAACAAAATGATCGGCATGCGTACTCAAAGGTTCTTCTTGTCCACTTTTAGCAAAGAAAGAAAAGCCACGGAAGTTGCTAGCATGTGGATTTTCTACCGCTTTACCCTGCAACAATTTCTCTTTTCTAAGGTGATTGGTAATTTCTGTACTCGCAAAAGAAGTAAAACCTTCATCCATCCAAGCATAGAGGCTTTCATTTGTGCCTAAGACCATTTGATACCAAGAGTGCAGCAATTCGTGAATAGAAACACCCACTAAACTTGGGAAACTACGCTCTCCTGTAATCAAGGTGGCCATTGGGTATTCCATGCCACCGTCGCCACCTTGTATAAAGGCATATACATCGTAGGGATATTTCCCATAATTTTTGTTGGCGTAATCAAATACTTCTTCCATGACTTTGGGTAAAGCTTCCCAATTCTCCTTCGTTTTTTCATTTTCTTTATAAAAAAACCGCATCAAAATGCCATCGGGCGTTTCACGGGTCGTATGCTTATATTCAGGGTCGGCAGCCCACACGAAATCGTGCACCTTTGGAGCATTAAAGTGATAGGTGATTTTGCCCTTTTTTGCTTGTTGTTTACCTGTACTGTTGTAGCCATTCCCTACGGCCTCTGGATTTTGGATATAACCCGTTGCGGCGACTACATAATTTTTATCTATGCTAATTTTGACATCAAAATCGCCCCAAACACCGTGAAACTCACGTCCGACATACGGATTAGCATGCCAACCTTGGTAGTCGTATTCACTTAATTTAGGATACCACTGCGCCATGGAATAATCAATGCCTTCGCGATTCATGCGACCCGAACGACGAATTTGGAGCGGCACTTGTGAGTGGAATTCCATTGCTAAAGTGGTCTTTGTTTTGGGCAAAATAGGTTGGGCGAGATCAACTTCCAATATTGTACCAACTACCTCGTAAGTAGTCATTTGTCCGTCCTGTTTTAGGGAAGTTACTTTATGATAGCCAATTTCATTAGGCCCTAATTTGGAAATACGCTTCCCAACTCTAGGGTCAGAATCGACACTGTATTGTCGGATATCCATCATGCTGCCAGGCTGAAAAGCATTGAAATAGAGGTGGTAAAAAATGCGATCTAAGGTGTCAGGAGAATTATTGTAATACACCAGCTTTTGCTTGCCCGTGAAACGATGTTTTTCTACATCAAAATCAATTTCCATTTCATATTCTGCTCTCTGTTGCCAACGATCTACTTGCGCATTCAGGGTGAAAGTACTAATGAATGAAAAGAATAAAATGAATTGCTTAATTATCATTATTTGTTAAGTCTAAGTTCAGTAATAAGCCCGCCTAATTGCACTGAAATTTTATCACAAGCGAGCAGATTTATAATCTTTTAAAAAAATTATCCAGTAACGGGAAGTTACTGGATAATGAAAATGTTCAATATTACGAAGTGAAATTATTCTTGGAAATGCTAAAAAACAACTCCACATTAAGTCGCTTGTGAGTGATTAGTACATTAGTGCTGTCTTCTCGAATCCAGCCGCTCCTTTGCTTTGCTAAACTATCTTTTTCACCACAGGCTTTTTCGCCTCTTTCACCGTGCCGTCAAATCCTTGAACCCCGCCAACGGTGGTATATTTCAGCGTGAATTTTTTATTTGGATGAATAATTTTATAAGCAAATTGGCACATGACGGCTGCCTCGTGGAAACCCGATAAAATCAGCTTCAATTTTCCTGGATAGGCATTCACATCACCAACCGCAAATACACCAGGAATATTGGTTTGATAGTCCAGTGCATTGTTCACTTTAATGGCATTGCCTTCTATCTCCAATCCCCAATTGCCGAGCGGTCCAAGTTTAGGTGCTAAGCCAAAAAGTGGTACGAAATGATCCGTTTCCACGAAGGTATTTTCCTTGCTTTTGTCTTTGTGCTTCACAACAACAGCTTGCAGACTGTCTTTGCCATGCAATTCTACTACTTGCGCATCCGTGAGCAATTTAATTTTACCCATTTTTGCGAGTTCTCCCACCTTTTCTACCGAATCCAAAGCACCTCTAAACTCCTGTCGGCGATGCACCAAATATAATTCAGAAGCCACATCCGCCAAGAAAATCGACCAATCCAGTGCTGAATCACCACCTCCTGCAATCACGACTTTTTTATCACGGTAAAGTTCTGGTTCTTTCACCATGTACTCTACGCCTTTGTTTTCATATTTTTTAATATTGGGGATGGGTGGTTTGCGCGGCTCAAAAGAACCAAGACCGCCCGCAATGACGACGACGGGCGCATGGTGCTTCGTGCCCGCATTGGTGGTTACGACAAAAGTGCCGTCTTCCAATTTTTCCAGCGTATCTGCGCGTTCACCGAGCGTGAAACCTGGCGTGAAAGGCTTGATTTGTTCCATAAGTTGATCGACCAAATCGCCCGCCAAAATTTCTGGATAAGCTGGAATGTCGTAAATTGGTTTTTTTGGATAGATTTCTGTGCATTGCCCACCAGGCATGGGTAGTGCATCAATCAAGTGACATTTTAGTTGTAATAAACCTGCTTCAAATACAGTGAACAGACCCGTTGGACCTGCACCAATAATAAGCATATCTGTTTTTATCATGTTGTTGTGCTTGTTTCTTTTCTAATTATTTTCTTACGTTTCTGAATCGGAATGCTGCTCCGTTTTCGCTTTGGTTTTTTCTTGCGTTTCTTGCGTCCCCACCAAATCAGAAATCCGCTGATAGGCAAAATTGCGAAAAAAATCGCGCTTACAAAAGCAATGATTTTGGTAGGTAAGCCATAAATACTCCCCACGTGCATAGCGTAATTGGAATTGCGCCATTTTTCGCCGAGTAGTTTTTCTTCGTGGGTCAATTTCCACTCCACCTCTCCCGTTTCGGGATGATAAGCGTATCGGTCGCTCGTATCCCAACCTGACTGGGCATCTTTGTATTGAATGTAAGCGTAAATTGTACCTTTTTCGCTGTCTTTTGCGGGTATTCTAAAATTAACGCTCCACCAAGTTGGACGGCGCGAAAGCGCATCCACAAAAGCTAAATTGATGGCATCTGTTTGGTCTGCACCCGTGAGTGTTGGTGATTCGTGTTTTACAAAAACCTCCTTAGGATCATTGCCCAAGAGCCGATATATTCCATTCGACCACCATTTGTAAGTCCAAACCAAACCCGTTGCGGCAAAAAAGATCAAGAAAATATAGGTGTAGAATCCACCGACACTGTGGACATCCCAATTGACTCGTTTGAATTTGGCTTTCCACTTAATGGTCAGCCTTCTTTTGAGTCCTTTGATGTTTTTCGGCCACCATAGATAAAGTCCTGTTAGTGCTAGCACAATCATAATCAAAGCAGCCGCTCCAACAATCTGTGTACCAACATCTGATCGAAGCAATAGGTTCTGGTGTAGGAAACGAGATAAGGTAATCCAATCTTTTTTCTTATCTATCACGCCCAATAGCTCGCCCGTGTAGGGATCAACAAAATATTCATTGTAGTATTCAATGCCAGATTGCCAAGTCCAACTTGGATTTTCTGCTTTTTTGTAAGTGTAAAGTAAGTAAGCTTTGCTGGCATCATCCCGTACTTGAATGGAGGTGAAACTCTGATCGGGATAAGCCGCGTTCATTTTTTCAAAAATTGTGCTGGGCGATAGCACTTCTGCTTGCACTTCTGGCACGTAGATATAGTCCTTATACCACCAATTGGTCAGTTCTTCTTCCCAAACGAAGACGCTCGCTCCCAGCATACTGATGAATACAATAATACCAGAAATTAATCCCAGCCAAAGGTGTAGCCAACCAAAAACCTTCTTTACGATTTTCTTTTTGCGCTTTTGCTTTTTCATTGCAGTATGTTGTTAGGTGTTTTGTAATCTGAATGCTGTGAAATTGTTTCTCTTGCTTCAAAAAATCCTTTGTCTTGGATAGCGAAGAAGAATAAAAGACGTAAATATAATTTCAATAAATCAACATCAACTATTTAGACCAAATAAAAATTGGAGTAGCCTAAGTAAGAAAAAAACTACTTGGAATTTGTTTAGCCCTTTCTGGAAAAGATGGCAAGCTGTTGACAAAAGGCGTGAGGCTGATTTATTATTGAACTCAGACTAAACACTAAAACCTAGGAGAAGAAACCGCATTTTCTCGCTTCTATGGCACCACCCAACTTCCTTTCCATTGTTCTTCTTTCCATTCAAATTTTGCCCTTGAATGTCCTTCGCGCTTTAGTAGTAAAAAATCTAATTGATTTACTTCGACAATCAGAACTGCAAAATGCTCAAAGTGTACCTCTGTTTTGCTGGCATCCAGTTCCTCCTCTTGCCAATAGGCAGGTAAGTAGTCGCCTTCCTTTTCACTGCCAGGCGCTTGCTTTGTTGCGTAGTCTCGTCGGTTTTTAGCTGGAATTTTATCCCAATATTTTTTTGCCACTTCATCTTTCTGATGCAAGTGAACTGTTCCGCTGGCTCTGATTTGGGTGTTTTTTCCTTTGTCCCAAAAGACCAAACTGGCTTGAGGATTTACTTGAATGTCTGCTACTTTTTGTGTTCGGAGGTCGGTGTAGATAATCAGTCTTCGTTTTTTCGTATCGGTTTCTCGCAAAACAACGGTTCTAGCGTGCGGCGTAGAGGCATTCATGGTCGCTAAAACGGGCGTATGATAAGCGTGTCTTCTTTGCACTGCGCCTCGAAAAAGCAAATTCCAAGAATGGCGCAGTAAATCGTCTAAATCCGTGATTTTTTCCATGCTTCTCCAAACACTGTTTGGCTGGATTTGTTGGAAGAACTATTATCGCAATTAGCTGTTACCTAGGCAACAAATACAATATAGGTGTGTACGAAGTATTGAAATTTTTGACATTTAGCTCAAAGCAATGCTGAGTAAAGCTCAAAAATCGTTCAACAAGTATGCTCAAGTTTTTTTCTTCGGACGGAAACACAAATTTTGCCTGATTTTTCTTAAAAAAAATCAGGCAAAATTTGTGTTTCCGTCCACAGAGATTTATTGGGCATACTTGTTGAGAGATTTCAGGAGCTTTATTTTTTTATAAAAAACTTCGTACACGACTAAACACAATACATGAATACAGATATCCGAACCTTGGGCGAATTGAAAGCCACAGATTATATACCTCGAACAATCAAAAACGAACTTCGAGCCAACCTGATCCGAAAAATTAGAAATAAAGAAGCCATTTTTGAAGGTATTTTGGGTTTTGAAGATACCGTATTGCCCGATGTAGAACGTGCTTTGCTTTCTCGCCACAATATGCTTTTCCTAGGATTACGCGGACAAGCAAAGACGCGTATTGCTCGCCTTTTGGTCAATTTACTAGATGAATATATGCCCGTCGTGGCTGGTAGTGAATTGAATGATGATCCTATGCAGCCGCTTTCTCGCTATGCCGTTGATTTGATTACAGAAAAAGGCGATGAAACGCCTATTGAGTGGGTACACCGAAATGATAGATATGTAGAGAAATTGGCGACGCCCGATGTGAGTGTAGCGGATTTGATAGGCGATGTCGATCCGATCAAGGCGGCGACCATGAAATTGACCTACTCGGATGAACGCGTGATTCATTTCGGATTGATTCCAAGAGCACATCGCTCTATTTTTGTCATTAATGAATTGCCTGATTTACAAGCGAGGATACAAGTATCGCTTTTCAATATTTTGCAGGAAGGAGATATTCAAATTCGTGGATTCAAATTGCGTTTGCCACTAGATATTCAATTTGTCTTTACCGCCAATCCAGAAGATTACACCAATCGCGGTAGCATCATTACGCCACTAAAAGACCGCATCGAAAGTCAGATTTTGACGCATTATCCAAGAAGTATTGAAATTGCAAGAAAAATTACTTTGCAAGAAGCAAAATTGGCAGAAGCACAGGAAGCTAAAGTCCAAGTGCCCGATGTTATCCAAATTTTATTGGAAATGTTGGCTTTTGAGGCGCGTGTCAGTGAGTTTATTGATGAAAAAAGTGGAGTCTCGGCTCGCTTAAGTATTTCGGCTTTTGAAAACTTGATGAGTACGGCAGAGAGGAGAATGCTGCTGAATGGAGAGAAGAAAACCACCGCGCGTGTCACTGATTTTTGGGGTGTTATTCCTGCCATAACAGGTAAAGTAGAACTGGTATATGAAGGCGAGCAAGAAGGACCTTATGCCGTGGCGGTCAATTTAACAGGAAAAGCAATCAAGAAGATGTTTCTCAATCATTTTTCTGATCCAGAGAAGCTGAAAAAAGGAAGGGAACGTGATCCTTACGGAACGATAAGAGCTTGGTTTACAGGCGGTAATGAAGTAGAATTGCTCAATGATTCCAGTGATAAAGCTTACAAGAAGACATTGGATAGCGTGGCAGGTTTGCGAAAATTAGTGGAGAGTACTTTGGACGTGAAAGGCGATGAATTATATACTTACATGGAGTTGGTGCTGCATGGGCTAGCGGAGTTCAATGTGGTGAGTAAAGATTTGGTAGATTCTAAATTTACTTTCAAGGACCTATTGGCGGGCATGCTAGACGACGAAGATATGTTTGGCGATTTTAATGATTTTTAGGAGTAGAAAATATTGATTGTAGGTTTTCATTTCAAAAGGTTACACACTTTTGGGATTTCGTTAAGTACACTGTAAACTAAGTTTGTCTTAATTTTTAGAAGCGGGAAATTCCTTAGAATTTCGAGCTTCAAAAAACCTATCTGCCGCCGTCGAAGACGGCGGCGAAAAAGGGGTGAGGGAGAAAAAAGGGTTTTTCTAAAACCCTTTTTTCTCCCTCAAACTCCCCTATTTAAAATACAAAGAAACTTAATTTACAGTGTATTAAGTCGCATCCAAAAAATCTTCAAGGCGGGGTTTTTGGATGCTCCAAGGGTTTTTCACCCTTGAGAAACCCTTGGAGCAGAAAGTTCTGGAGCCAAATGATTTCATTTATCCTCAAAAAGAAGTCCTAAGCCTTTCCTTTGTTGAAGTAGCGATACAAGATCAATATCACGACCGCACCACCAGTGGCAATCAATAAACTTCCGATCATATTGCTGGAAGCAATGCCCACAAGTCCTCCTAAAAATCCGCCAACCACTGAACCCGCAATTCCCAAGAGAATCGTAATAATCCAGCCACCTGGATCTTTTCCTGGCATCAAAAATTTGGCTAAAGCACCCGCTGCTAAGCCAAGTAGAATCCAATAAATTAAATTACCCATAGTATTACAATATAGTTTTGTTTTGAAATAATCGTCATTGAGAGCAAATAGATGTCAGATCGTCCACTTTGTTGGGTTGTCGAATGTCAGAAATATACATTTAAGGCTTTGATTTCATAGTATATACAAGAGCATTGCCTGACTTTTTACAGGAAAATTTATTTTTCAATGTACTTTACATAATCTACCCTTCTACAATCCCTTCTTCTCTATTTCCAAAATAGCTGCTACGTGCGCATCCGCAATCGCTTGACGCACATCGTCTTGCATCAATTTTTTGACTTCTTCTCTATTGTTGAAAAAACCGTTCTCTGTTAAGACAGCAGGCATCGAAGTGTGCCTCAAAACATATAAGCCCTTTTCTCTAGTCGTTTTCAAACCTCTGTTTTTCCAACCCGTCGCATTGATGATTTCCTGCTGAAAAATCGTCGCCATTTTCGTTCCATTTCTGCTTCCATGATAATGCCAAGTTTCCACACCACTGATGCTAGGCACTACCCAATCTGAACCAGGACGTGGCGGTCCTGCATTGGCGTGTACGGAGACGTACAATTTAGGCAAATTGCTAGGTAAGCTGTTGGCTCTTCGCACGCGTTCAGACAAGCGAATGTCTTCCACATCCTCTGGCACGACATTGAAAAACTCAATGTCTTTCTCTTTCAAAGCCGCAATGATTCTGCCGACCACATCTCTATTGAATTCATATTCAAAAAACTGAATATTGATGCCATTGAAATCGAAAGGAGCGGAGCGTTTTCCAGGGGTATTCTCTGCGTGTCCATTGTCTAAACACCACATATATCTCTTCGTATTTGTGGTTACAACAACGGGTGCTTCATTATCTTCTTCGACCTTCTCATCCTCCTCAGAAGTATCGGTTTTTTCTTCCTCCTCGGTCTTTGCGGGATCATCTATCACTTTGCCTGGCTCTATCTCAAAAGGTAATTCTGTATTGGTAACAATGACGGTATCTTGAGGCAAATCAGCAGAATCACTCCAAAGATCAACATTCCTGAAATCTTCGTCCTCCTTATTGGCATCGCTGGTCTTATCGTTTTTATTGCTTGGTGTGGAGGAGCCGAATAAAGCAGCGAATAATTGTTTTATTACCTCTAATAGTTTCATTGTTTTGGATTGATTGGCTGAAAATCGCTTTGTATTTTACTACCACTTCTCTCTTTCAAACACTTGATTTTCAATTTTTATTTATAAATGATTGTGGGATATAAAATTGGATTTGTTGCTCAAAGCCAAATATAATAAAATTGTAAACACTTGCGCAAATAAGTGAAAAAGTTTGTAGATTCCATGCACTTATTGTGATGTCACAATTTAATGCCCTCAAACAACCGCCAAATCTGCTCGTCGGGCGGTAGAGCTTCGATCACTACTTTTTCCTTTTTTACGGGATGCGTAAAAGCTAATTTTCTAGCGTGTAAGTGTACAGAGCGATCCTGATTATATAGCCTAGAACCATACTTTCGATCCCCTCGAATCGGCATGCCCACTTTGGATAGTTGCACCCTGATTTGGTGTGGTCTTCCTGTCAATGGTTTGACTTCTAATAGATGATGTTCTCCTACTTCTCCGATCAGCGTATATTCTAGTTCTGCTTTTTTGGATTTACCCTTTGGGCGGGTGTAAGCTTTTGCTACGTTATTTGCGGTGTCTTTGATCAAATAATGCACCAATTTTTCTTGAAATTGCTTCGGGCGTTCATTCACCACTGCCCAATAGGTTTTTTCGACTTGCCGCAACTGAAACTGTTTGTTCATTCGCTCCAATGCCTTGCTGGTTCGCGCAAAAAGTGTGACACCACTCACAGGACGATCCAAGCGATGTATTGTACCCAAAAATACTGCGCCCGATTTATTGTATCGGACTTTGATGTATCTTTTAATCCAATCTGCTGCTGTTTCATCGCCCGTTTCGTCGCCTTGCACCAAGTAGCCAGAAGGCTTATTGATCGCAATTAAGTGATTGTCTTCGTAGATAACTTGTATCGTATTCATTTATAGCCTGTTCATTTTTCCTAGAAAAAATGTTTTCTGCGAGCTTTGCCAATTTACATCTCAGAAGGATCGCCTGAAAAGTCATGCAGTTTATTACTCGCCTCAAAACTATTACAATTCACCCCACATTCACGAACAAAATGCTAATATTTTTATTGTACAAACCGATATGTGATGGCATCATTGTCAATATTAAACGCTTCAGGCTATCATCGTCTATTTTGAGCAAGCGTGCAAATAACCTATTGAAATGAATGTAGTAAAGTCTTCTTCCACAGCAGATATAGAAAATATGATCTACCGTATGCATACTCAAAATCGCGAGAGCGTTGGTGATCTTTCTAAGCGGCAACCTGTCCTTTTGGTATTTCTGCGTCATTTTGGTTGTACTTTCTGTAGGGAAGCCTTAGCAGATATCGCTGAACGCAGGCTATCTGTTGAGAGTAGTGGAATTAAGATCGTCTTTGTGCACATGTCGGAGAATAAATTGGCAGAACGCTATTTCAATCGCTACGACTTGGCAGGTATAGATCATGTGAGTGACCCTAGTTGCTTGTATTATGCAGCTTTTGGTCTCACAAAGGGTAACTTTACACAACTCTTTGGTCTGAAAAGTTGGGTGCGTGGATTTCAAGCGGGTGTGCTAAATGGACATTTGGTAGGAGCTCAGTTAGGGGACGGCTTCCAGATGCCAGGTGTTTTCGTCATTTCAAATGGTCAAGTTCAAAATAGTTTTATTCACAAAATCGCTTCGGATCGTCCTGATTATGAATCGCTTGTCGAATGTTGTGTATTGTCCGATTAACTTCTTTGTAACTGTTAGCATTCATTTATTAGCATTTGGCTTCTTAAAATACAATTTTTATACCAGCCGTCAAAATTCTGCGGTTGGGCAAGGAGAAGTTATCTATCGGGATCAATTGATTGTCGACCAATTGCGCTACATCGGGATGATAGCCTGTATATTGCGTCCAAGTAAATAAATTTCGCCCAATCAAACTAAACTGTAAGCGTTCAAATAGACCATCAAAAAATGAAGGTTGATTGATGGTATAAGCCAAAGACAATTCGCGTAGCATCAGATAAGAGCCATCTTCCACAAAGTGATTGTTGAAATTTCCACTGTCGTACAATGTTTCATAAAAAGAAGCTGCAATATCTGTCTCACTAACTTCGGCATGGCGCAAATTGCCATACAGCACTTGTTTGCTTCGATTGTAAATATCGCCACCCTTCTTCCAGTCTAGTAAAGCATACAATTCAAAGCCTCGAAAAGCAATACTATTCGCAAAATTCATACGAAAATCTGGATTGGCGTCACCGATGATTTGTGAAAAGGGATTGCCATTTGCATCCATCAATTTCAGTGGCACTTCATCTGCTGTTCCCAATACATCTTGCAGCACGATGTAGCCCAATTCATTTTTTGTATAGTCCAATGGATTGAGATTTTCCATTTGCGTCAATTGCTCCACATTTCTTACAAATACATTGCCATAAAAAACGCCCAATTCCTGCCCTTCCTCTATTCGATATAGGCTGTTTTGATAAGTCGGAACGCCTAATTCGTTAATCTTTGAGTTCGTTTTCAAAAAACGTGTATTCAAATTCCAGCGAAAACCTGATAAACTTACACGAAACAGTTTCGATAAATCAATATTCAAGTCTGCTTCGTAGCTAGTACTATTCACACTGCCTGCATTTTGCCATTGCCCTTCAAAAGCCGTCGCTCCAGAAAGTGGCATCAGTAGAATTTGGTCTTCTGCAGTGGTTTGGATGTAGCTAAAACCCAAATCGAAGGCGCGCGCGAAGGTCAAGTCGCCACCAATTTCTAACTCTTCCACTAAAGTTGGACGTAAGCTAGAATTTTCCAGTATATTTTTTTGTACGTTGCCATTTTGTAAGCGAAAATCTGAAAATCGCTGCTCAAAAGTCGGACGAATACCTGCCGTTCCCATTGCTGCTCTTAATTTCAGAAATTGAATACCTTTTATTTTGATGTCTTCACTCAATATATAAGCAAAGCCTGTTTGGTAGAAATAATCGGTACTTGCCTCCGTCCCAAAAAGCGAAGAACGCTCACCTCGAATGACGCCTTCAAAGCTGTATTTTTGTTTGTAATGGGCTTGCACAAAAGCGGAAACACTTTTGGTAATGGCATCTTGCTCAAAGGAAGAAATTAAAATGTTGCTTTGTGGATTATCCAAAGAGCGAACCGTCGAAACCGCTAAATTTTCGCCTTGTTGCTGCTCAAATTCGCTATTGCGTTCTTCGTATTGAAAGCGCACCCCACCTTCTACATTCAGACCCAGCACTTTCTTTTTGTAAACAGCTTCTCCTTGCGAGATAAAGTCTTGTTGCAAACTACTCGTCCGAGCAATCGCGCCACCATTGCTGCCATCTACACCGAAAGTGGTCAAATCACTGAAAATATCAGGAACGACCGAACTCAGAAAACCTTTTTCTACGAATTGGATTTGCTCTTGATTGCTTCGGTTGAACAAAGCCGAATAACGCAATTGCCAAGCTTTGGCAATTTGATATTTTGCCGTCCAATTTCCAAGTAAGCGATTGCTGTTTTGCTCCAAATTGCTGTTGGCGTGGCGATAGCGCGGATTGATAATGCCGTAGCCCGTATTGTCAATGTCCCAATCGTAGAGCGAGTTATCTTCTTCGTTCGGAACTTTGAGGTCAAAGATCGGTGTGAGCAATAAAGTGTTGGCAAGCAAGCCATTTTCACCACTCGGTAATTGGTCTTCTTTGGAAAAAGTATAAGCTGCTGCGGCGCAAAATGTCCATTTTTTGTTCAATTGGTGATCGAGATGGAAGCGCAAAGACGCTCGATTGTAGCCTTCTGAAAATGTAGAAATGCCTACATCTTCCATAAGATGGGCAGAAGCTAGAAAATTGGTATTGAAAGAGCGATTTTCGACGGCTAAGTAATGCGACTGAAATGCGCCATTTTGAAAAAAATAGTCGTTTTGGTAGTCTTGTAGCGAAGGCAGTTCTTGCGTGAAAGTATTACTAGCTTGAACATTGCCCAAGACAGGTTGTGCACCTGTATTGCTAATGATTTCTCGATGTGTTTTGGAATTGAGATCATAACGATTGGGGGCTTGCGAAAAACCGTATTCACTTTTGAGGCTCACTCGGCTATTGCCTTGTGTCAAATCGCTACCTCTTTTGCTTGTGAGTTCGATGACACCATTTCCGCCAGCAGAACCGTAAATCGCACTACTCGCTGCTCCTTTTCGCACTTGAATTTGATCTATATCTTCGGGCGTAATGTCAATTAAGTCCGTATCACTCAGCCAGATGCCGTCCAAAACAATTAAAGGTTGGGAACTACTCGCAATGCTATTGTTGGCGCGCAATTGGTGCCACATCGAGCGCGTGTTTTGATCGTAGCTTTGTAAGCCTGCTATCTTTCCATTAAGACCCGATCCGATGTAGGGCTGCAATATTTGATGTCCGCCCAAATGACCAATCGCGCTGGTCGAAGTCTGGCGTTGTGCTGCATTATTACTATCAGAAACACTCAAAAAAGGTAAAACGACATCCAATTGCCCTGACTTTTTTACCTCCTTTTCCACACTCGCAAATCCGTCCAGTGAAAAGACCAAAACGGGGTTTCGTATTTCCTCTTCCAGCAGATTTCGAGTAGCAGTGATATCGTAAGAACCCTTTGCAGAAAGCAGAATTTCGTAGCTGCCATCTTTATCCGTCGTGATGTGAAAATCCGTATTTTTCACCTGAACGACGACCGATTTCAGCGGTTTGTTTTTATCAGAAGAAGTCACCATACCTTTGATATGGATTTGGGCAGGAAGGCTTATCACACCAAAGAGCGTGAAGAAAAATGTGTAAAATTTTTTCATAGTTTGTTTTCAAAAAATTGAGAACATAGAGAGGTTTCTTCGAGTTCCTACGAATCTGTAAGTCAAGTCTTGCTAGTGGACATTGAAATAAACCCAACCACAAAGGCTCAAAAAACACAAAAGTATCATATTGAAAATCAAATACTTGTCTTTGTGCTTTTTGTTTTTTGTATAGTTAAGAATGAAAATATCTATTAGTAAGAGTCAAGTTAAATAGCAAAGGTAAGCTGATGATTTCGTATCAAGAATGGCTATTCTACTAACTTTTTTGCAGCTTTGTGTATTGTATGTAGGAAAAACATTTTGGAAAGTATTTTACCAATAGTTCTTACGCCTTCGCTCGCAATAGACAACTAATAAATGATTACAGTAGAACAAGCTACGAATATAATTCTTTCACATCAAATAGACTTTGGAACGGAAACTATTTCCATTGAGCGAAGCCATGGTCGCGTATTGAGAACAAGCGTACGTGCTGACCGAGACTTACCACCTTTCAACCGATCGACTAGGGACGGTATTGCGATCAATTATAAAGCTTTTGAGCAAGGCACGAAATCCTTTTTAGTAGAAGGGCTTGCAGCGGCGGGTAGTGCACAGCAAAAGTTGAGTTCAGTGACTGCTTGTTTGGAAATTATGACAGGTGCAGCTTTGCCGCTTGGTACAGATACTATCATTCAATACGAGGATGTAATAATTGAAAATGATGTTGCACATCTGAAAGTGGAAGCAATCGGAAAAGGGCAGAATGTGCATTATCAAGGCAGTGATCGGGTCAAAGCTAGCACATTGATAGCAGCGGGACAGCGTATCGGAGCGGCAGAGATTGGCGTGGCGGCGAGTGTTGGTTGTACGCATTTGGAAGTTAGTCGAACACCACAGGTTGCAATTATTACTACGGGCGATGAACTGGTAGATATTGAAGAAATACCATTGGCTTATCAAATCAGAAAATCGAACAACTATCAGCTATCCGCAGCCCTACAAGGCTTGAATATTCGTACTGATTTTTTTCATTTGAAGGATGATTTAAAAAAAGTCACACAAACACTAGCGCAAGTCATAAACGATTATGATGTCTTGATTTTGAGTGGTGGTGTCTCCAAAGGTAAATTCGATTTTGTGCCAAAAGCGATGGAAGATTTAAAAGTCGAAAACCACTTCCATAAAGTCAAACAACGCCCAGGAAAACCGATGTGGTTTGGAACGCATGCAGTTCATCGCGCCACCATCTTTGCTTTGCCTGGCAATCCAGTTTCCTCTTTTATGTGTCTGCAACGCTACCTATTGCCGTGGCTTCGTCAAAGTCTTGGACTCAAAACATCTACAGCACAATGTGCAATATTACAATCCGATATTCATTTTCAGCCCAATTTAACTTATTTTGCACAAGTCAGAACAGCGACCAACGAAAAAGGACAATTTTGCGCCTATCCTGTAGAAGGTAATGGTTCTGGCGACTTTGCTAATTTGGTGGATGCCAATGGATTTTTAGAATTACCGATAGGAAAAAATCGGTACAAAGCTGGTAGCGTTTTTCGATTTTGGCGATACGCAGTTTAGCACTTGTAGTTAGAGCTTGTTTGGAAATTAATAATCGGTCTGCAAACGGCTCTTATTCCTACTCCCTTAGTGTTTAGTTTTGGCGACTTATTCAAAGCGGTGTCGAAAAATGCTCGACTTCAAAAACGATAAACTCGCCCTTCACCAGCTAGTAAGGTGTGAACATTATCAATGACTTTTTGGTGTGTAGAAAACAAGCAACGAGCAGTTGCCAAAGCCTTTATCGTGCTCATATCCACTTCATCTTTCATATCAAAATTAGCGGTAAAAATATAGCTTTCTGTTTGCCAAGCGACCCATTTTTGCTTTTTTGAAGGTGCAATTAGCCATTCTAATTTTTTGCCATGAATCGAAGGTAAAATCCTTTCTGCAAAAGCTTTCAAGCGACTAATACGATGAAATAGTAAGCCATTTTTTCCCCAAATGTAGGCATGACGCGTGGCTTTTGTTCCTTCGCTCATCTGAAAGACGTAGAGTTTAGTGTAGTGTTCATTCGGAGCGGGTGTTGGGTGAGGGTCACGTACTTCAAAACCCAAGCCCATATAGCTAGGCATATCTGTCAAAAATAAGGCACAAAACAGACGAATTTCATTGCCTTTTAGATAAAATTCATCGAAACGTGGATCATCCTTATCAGCAGTCATAATGGTGAAGTTGGGGGCTAGTGGTGTGGTGCGTAAAATTTCGTCATAGCGCGCAAACTCCGATAAAAATCGCTCCGAACCGACAACTATGGACTGCAAGTCGCCCAAAGTGGAATCCGCTTTCGATTGCACTAAATGTGTCACTTCATCGCCATAGCCCATCTCGTTGGGAGGAGCTAAAAAAGTTTCCGCAAAGTAGGCGAAATAAGGTACTTTTTGCTGAATGTACTGCTTGATGCTGCGGTGAATATCATAATAGTGATTGACCTCTTCTGGAACACCTTCTGCTCTCATTTGCACATGCGACATATCGCCTCGCATAAAGTCAAAATTATAAGTCGATTGCACTTGATAATAGCGTTCACAGACATATTGCCAAGTCTCCATTTTAGCCCGTCCAAAATCAATCTCCCAATTTCGATTGTTATCCTTTCTTTCATACAACTGATAGCGCGTCAGTGGTCCAAAAACGCGCGACATATTTTCTGGCTGAATCATCCGATAATCACGCCAAATTCTACCTGCCGCATCTACCGTCTGGGCATTTGGATTGGGATCAACTTCTATGCCACGATAAGGCGGCGCCATAGTAGCAGGAACGCTTTCGTAGCCCGCATAAAAGAGCTTTGAAATCAGTAGATTTCTACGATCCAGCCGCCCTCTATAATCTTCTTTTCTTCCGAATAGCACTTCTAAACGATAGCGTTCTGGGAAATCATTAGAAAAGAAAATTTCTCTTTCTCTAGGAAAAGTTTGTGGCAAAGCAGCACCATTTTCTGCTAAGAACTGCAAAATCGAGTCTTGTACTGCTTTGTACAAATCAGCACGATGATCGACGATGTTCAATTCTTCTCGTTTGAGCCATTCAAAGTGTTGCGGATTCGCTAACACAATTTCTGAATAGCGGTCGGTATGCGGAATAACATCCATACCAACGATTCGACCAGTAGCGTGTAGTAGATTGATAACAACTTTGAGTTGTTTTTCCACAGTATTAAGACTTGGAATACTTGCAACTAATTCCTGGCTGTAAAATTCTGGATTGAGGTTCCAACTGCTCATCCCGTATAAACTTGCTACTACACCTGGCTCCCAAATCGGTAGAATATGTACGGATTGTTGTGCCGCTGGAATGGTGAGCATGTACTTCATGATATTCCAAAAACTACCAATCGTCCGCACATTGATGCCGACCATGTTGGTACTTTTTATCCAATCGGTATTTTGCTTACGGATTAGTGGACTAGGAATAGTAACTGTCGGCTGAATAGCATCAAAAAAAGGATTGCCAATGTGCTTTTTGTAGATATCCAGCACTTGATAAGTCGTCAAGCTCATTGCCATTTCTGGTAACAAATTCTGTAGGTAAGAACTTTCGTGACCAATAAAACGATCTGTTTCTTCTTGAAAATAAAGTCGCCAGTAGCGTTGAAAATCTTTGTACGTTTTAGGTGTGGACATGAAAAATTAGAGGGCTTGATATTGCTTAACTGTATTTCTTCCTAGCTGATACAAATGTACCTCATCTGGTCCATCGGCAATACGAATCGTTCTACCATAAATCCAATATCCTGCCAGCGGTGTGTCTTGGCAAACGCCCATACCACCAAAGGCTTGAATGGCTCGATCTACTACATTGCAAACCATTTGTGGGCAAACAATTTTGATCATCGCAATCAAATCTTTTGCTCCTTTTGCTCCAAATTTGTCTATTCTATCTGCTGCTGCAAGTGTCAATAAACGTGCTTGCTCTATTTCACATCTGGAGTGCGCAATGTCTTGCCGAATGCTACTAAAATCCTTTATTTTTCGACCAAAAGCTTCTCTGCTAGCTACCCGTTCACACATCAACTCCAAAGCTCTTTGTGCCGCTCCAATTAGACGCATACAATGATGAATGCGACCTGGACCAAGACGTCCTTGTGCAATTTCAAAGCCCCTCCCTTCTCCTAATATCAAGTTACTAGTAGGGACACGGACATTTTCTAGTAGCACTTCACCGTGTCCTTCGGGCGAATCCAGCGTACCAAAAACACTTAATGGTCGAACCACTTTTACACCTAGTGTATCGGCAGGCACTAAAATCATGCTTTGCTGGCTGTATTTATCTGCTGCTGGATTGGTTTTGCCCATTACGATGTATATTTTACAAGAGGGGTTCATAACACCAGAAGACCACCATTTTCGCCCATTAATGACGTACTCGTCCCCTTCTCGAACGATAGAAGTTTGGATATTGCGTGCATCAGAGGAAGCGACATCGGGCTCAGTCATTAGGAAAGCAGAACGAATTTCACCTTTCATCAATGGCTTTAGCCACTTTTCTTGCTGTTCAGGAGAGCCATATTTTGCCAGCACTTCCATATTGCCCGTGTCGGGCGCAGAGCAATTGAAAACTTCTGATGACCAAGTCACTCTGCCCATCAACTCTGCCAAAGGCGCGTATTCCAGATTGGATAGACCTGCACTCAACGCTCCATAGTTTTTGGGCAGAAAAAGATTCCACAGACCTGCTGCTTTGGACTGTTGTTTGAGTGGTTCCAATTGGGGAAAATGCTGCCAAAGATTTTCTTGCACAAAGTTTCGATGTGCTTGTTCCAATGGATAGATGTGCGTTTCTAAGAATTGACTGATACGTGTTTGTAAATCCTTGGATCGCTCTGTATATTCAAAGTTCATATAATAATAATCGCTTTTATTGCAACTTCATCAAAGGTAAATATTTGAAGGAGGTTTGAAAAATTAGAGTCATAAATTTTGGTGCGACTGGATGGGCTATCAACTTTTATTTTCTCGCTGAAAAGAATTTTGGATAGGAATAATCTTCTTTTTAGGAGGCACATAAAGGGGAAATTTTTGCGCAGTAAACATTTTTACTTTTGGAATTAAATATATCAACCAATTCGTCTGCACACGCAGTTTTCTACTTTTTTCCCAAATAAGCTTATCAAATATTTCTGATTTGATGAATACTTCGTATTTACATTTGAAGTTATTTTCAAAATTCTCTCACAATAACTTATATCCCTATTTTCAGTTATTTTCTGATAAACTGTCGTGGAGTTCTATATATTTCATATCTTTGTATGTGATTTTTAAATTGGTGTGTACAACGCCACATCTGTCCCTTACTACAAACAAGATTTCTAAAAACTAGAATACTGTGACATTGTAAAATGTGATTTTATCAGTGAGTTACACTGTTAAAGTATATAGGTTAAGAAATACCTGATTTGTATTTTTACTATTTTTGCCGATTAGAAACTGCCTGTATTTTCTATGCTTCTGCTTCATTTACACGAATCAGAATAGCATTTCAAGGAAATTACATCGGAGAGCAGTTGATGAAATTAAATTCAGGTAAAATGTAAAACGAAGGGCACTAGCACAACAGCCTTCCTTTATATTTTCCATTCCATTTTGATTTGAAATGATTTAGCTTTTGGTTCTACAGGAGTTGATTTTTGCTCTGCTGTAAATGAACGGAAAGTTATTGATATTTGTCACAAATAAGAATATCAAAAAATTAATATACTGAATTATTGATCCCTCGTAACAATCACATGAAAAAAACGAATAATATTTCAAAGTGAACTGATTCATTATTCGGTCATCTATCATCAGTGCTAAAAGGTTTTCTTGGGTTGACTGCAAAAACTGGACATTAATGTCTGAATGATTGATTCATTTGATGTGCAATTGGCACTTTGAATTATTTTTAGGGAAGGTAGAAAAGAACTTTTCCGACCTGCTCTACGCAATTCACCCCTGACCACTGAAATTAATGCCAAATCAATCGGATCATTTTTATTCGTGCATTCGTGGCAAGAAAGCTTTTAAAAAAAAACCTGAGTCAGTGCTATTTTATCATTTTTTGAAGGAAATTACAACCCAACTTACGCATTATTTTATTGCTAATTATGTATTAGTCAGTTAATTGTTAAAAGCCTAAGATCGAAAACCATGTTTATTTTCAAGCCGTTCAACATCAAATCTAAAACTCATGAAAAAGTTGCTAGCTATTTTTATCTGCTTTGTAGTAAGCGGAATGCTTCTAGCGAATGATCATTTTTTCCCAAGTGAAGCGATTTACAGTAAAAAAACTGCCGTCGAAATTTGTTACGACCACAACATTGTGGAGTTAATGAATCCAGAGCTTGTTGCGATTCAAGATCCAGTTACGAATGTCGATGCCACCGTCACGGTTCATATTACGGTGAAGAGCTTAACTAATTTTGTCGGTATCTCTCATATGCTGGTTTGGGATCCAAATGTACTACAGATCGACGAAAGCTTACCTTCCAATAATCTGACAAATCTTAATACAAATATTTTACCTGCCGTAAGCACAGGGCAGTTTTCTGCGAAAAATGATTCTACTTTGGGTTTCAGTTGGATTCAATTCAACCCTAACCTGCCACAGAACTTAGCAGACGGAGATACTTTGTACTCCATAGTCTTTGATATCGTCGGAGCAATTGGCAACGGAACACTCTTGAGAGAATTTCCAGAAAACGAACGCCCTCCTGAATTGATTCGACCTAGAAATCAAATTTCCATACCAAGTGGTAATGCTTCTGTAGGGACTCCCTACACGGGTGTCAGCACGCTCATTACAACCAATAATTCTTCCAATACACCTCCTAGCGTTAGCTTTACCGCTCCCTTCGATGGTCAAAACTTCATCACAGGCAATACGCTAAATGTAAGTGCCACCGCCAGCGACTCCGACGGATTCGTATCGGGTGTTGAGTTTTTCTACAATGGCGTGTCACAAGGAATAGATAATATAGCACCTTACCAATGGACTGTTTTCAATCTAGCGGCAGGTACGCAAACCCTCAGAGTTGTTGCAACGGACAACAATGGCGCAACGGCAGAACAAACCATTACAATAAACGTGAGTAGCCCGAACGCGCCTCCTAGTGTCAGCTTCATTTTCCCTAATAATGGTCAAATATTCAATGCGGGCGATAACCTCAACGTGAATGTGTCAGCAAGCGATTCGGATGGAAGCGTAGCAGGTGTAGAATTGTTCTATGACAATATTTCACAAGGAACAGTATCTTCCTCTCCTTACCAATGGACGATATTCAACCTCGCAGCAGGTACACACAATTTGAGAGCAGAAGCCACCGATGACGACGGAGCAATTAGTCAGACCGCTATTACAATAACGGTAAACGCGCCTGCTAATGTTCCCCCGACGGTCAGCTTTATCAACCCAAATGACGGGCAAGCCTTTACCGCAGGTACAACGTTGAATGTGGAAGCCAGTGCGAGCGACAGCGACGGCAATATCACGGGGGTCGAGCTATTTTACAATGGCATTTCACAAGGGGTAGTTAATAGTATTCCTTACACTTGGACAATACCCAACTTAGCCTCAGGTGCACAAAGCTTGCAAGCTATCGCCACCGACGATGACGGCGCAACGGCGCAACAAACTATTTCTATTTTTGTCAATGCAGCTAACGTTCCTCCAACGCTTAGCTTCATAAGCCCAACCGCTGGACAGACCTTTACTGCGGGCGCAAACCTGAGCATAGAAGCCAGCGCGAGCGATAGTGATGGCAATATCACGGGGGTCGAGCTATTTTACAATGGCATTTCACAAGGGGTAGTTAATAGTATTCCTTACACTTGGACAATACCCAACTTAGCCTCAGGTGCACAAAGCTTGCAAGCTATCGCCACTGACGATGACGGTGCAACGGCGCAACAAACTATTTCTATTGTTGTCAATGCACCTTCTGGCTTGCCAGGACCAGTAAGCGATTGTATCAATACGCGCGACTTTGTATTGGCAGATTCACCGATTGATATTGGCACCTACCAAGCCGACCAAACCATCACCACCACAGGAAATGTCAATATCAATCCTGATGATGATGTTCTATTCCAAGCAGGACAAAGTATTAGTCTTCAAGTAGGATTTATTGCCGCTCCTATCAACGGTTCATTCACAGCTAGAATACGTCCTTGTAGCCTTGTTAATAATCTCCCATTGGTAGCCTTTACACAGCCATTGAATGCAGATATATTTGATGTAGGCAGTGATCTGATCGTCAAAGCAACCGCAAGTGATCCTTTTGGTGCAGTAGCCAATGTTCAATTCATCTTCGACGGTGTTTTACAAGGAACAGATAATATTGCGCCCTATCAGTGGGTTGTACCGAATTTAATGCTGGGTACGCATACATTGCAGGTCATTGCTACGGATACTGATGGCGCAACGGCACAGCAAAGCATTACCATCACCGTAGATGATCTCAATGACGCACCTACGGTCAGCTTCACCGAACCTTTGGATGGAGACAATCTTTTGACGGGTGCTGATTTAGATGTCAAAGCAGTAGCCAATGATGCCGACGGTACGATCACTATGGTCGAACTATTCTACGATGGAGTACAGCAAGGAATAGATAATGTTGCACCTTATCAGTGGGCAATTTTCAATCTTGCAGCAGGCACGCATACCTTGAGAGTAGTTGCCACAGACGATGATGGTGCGACGGCAGAAGAAACGATCACCATTACAGTAAGCGCACCAAATACACCACCGACCATTAGTTTCGTAAATCCAGTGGACGGTGATAGCTTCATGGAAGGAGATGATCTTCTAGTAGAAGCCAGTGCAAATGATCCAGACGGCAGTATTGCGAATGTGCAGTTTATATATGACGGCATCTTACAAGGAACAGATAATCTAAATCCGTATCAGTGGATGTTATCTAATTTAACACAAGGCACTCATACCTTAGAGGTTATTGCTACTGACGATATGGGCGCAACTGCTACTGCCACGGCGGTCATTACCGTCAATGCCGTAACGACGCCTCCAGTAGTTAGCTTTGTTATGCCGCTTAATGGAGATGCTTTCACAGAAGGAAGTGCTTTAAACGTGGAAGCTGCCGCTTCTGATTCGGATGGTTCTGTTGTAGGAGTACAATTGTTTTATGACGGCATTTTGCAAGGCACAGACAATACGTCAGCCTACCAATGGATTATTCCTAATCTTCAAGTAGGTACGCATACATTACAAGTTGTAGCGACGGACAACAACAATGCAACGGCGCAAGAAACGATAATGATTACCGTCGATCCAGCGACGCTCGCTAGTAATGAAGCGGCATCTACTTCGAATCATACATCTGAGGTGTTTTTTGCTGCTAATAATATTGATCCCAATTTGCAAGCAAAAGCTTTATTTACTTCTATTAAAAATCAATCATATAATCAAGAAGAGACTGCTCAAACCATGATGACGCAGCCTGAATTGATTGCTGTTCAAAATCCAGCTTCTCCCTCCGATGCTCAAATTACTGTAAACATTACCGCAAATAATTTAACAGGCGTGGTTGGTGTTTCTCACATGCTGGTTTGGGACCCTGATGTCTTGAGAATTGATCGAACGAATTTACCCAATAGCTTGACCAATCTCAATACGAACATTCTCCCTTCCGTTAGTACTGCACAGTTTGCAGCCGTGAATGACTCTACATTGGGCTTCAATTGGATTCAATTTAATACTAATCAACCACAAAGTCTAGGCAATGGCGAGATACTCTATTCCATTGTCTTTGATGTAGTCGGGACGATTGGAAGTGGTACTCTACTAAGAGAATTTCCTACTAATGAACGTCCAATTGAGCTAGTAAGACCAAGAAATATCATTTCCATTCCAAACGGCGCATCTTCTACCCCAACGCCTTACACGCCCGTCAACACTTTAATTGTTACTTCCAACTTAAGCAACAATTTACCTACTGTTAGCTTCACTGCGCCGACAGATGGACAAGTTTTTGTAAATGGTTCTTCTGCTGCTGTAAATGTTAGCGCAAGTGATTCGGATGGAAGCATTGTGGGCGTAGAATTCTTTTATGAAGGTGTTTCACAAGGTACAGATAATGTTGCGCCCTATCAATGGAATTTGTCGAATCTGGTTTTAGGAACGCGTACACTAAGAGCAGTAGCCACTGATAATGAAGGAGGAACTTTTGAACAAAGCATCACCATACAAGTCAATAATCCAAATGTACCGCCTGCAATTAGTTTCATTACGCCCACTAGTGGACAAACTTTTCAAGAAGGCAATACATTAAGTGTTCAAGTCAATTCTAGCGATGTGGATGGAACGATTACGCAAGTTGAATTTTTCTATGATAATGTATCACAAGGCACAGACAATCTATCTCCCTATCAATGGAGCATACCGAATCTGACCGCAGGTTCGCACAACCTAAGAGCAGTGGCAACTGATGACGATGGCGCGACCAGCCAAGTAGCGATCAATATCAACGTCAATGCAACCAATCAACTGCCGACAGTAAATATTACCAATCCAAGCAATGGACAGACCTTTACCGCTGGAACAAATATTATAGTTGAAGCCAGTGCTTCTGATGCAGACGGTACTATCACAGGAGTCGAATTTTTCTACAACGGCGTCTCTCAAGGCATAGACAACATCGTACCATATCAGTGGTCTTTAACTAGCCTTAGCGTAGGTGTACACAGCATCCAAGTCATTGCAACTGATAATCAAGGAGGAACTGCTCAACAAACGATCAATATCAATGTGGACGCAGCGAATAGTTCCCCCACTTTGAATATCATCAATCCTACTAATGGACAAAGCTTTGCCGCAGGCGCATCTTTGACGGTTCAAGCCAATGCCAGCGATCCAGACGGCAGCATTACAGGCTTAGAATTTTTCTACGACGGCATCTCGCAAGGCATAGACAATGTAGCACCTTATCAATGGTTATTATCCAATCTGACACAAGGAAGTCATACTATTCAAATTATCGCTACGGATAATAGTGGTGCGACGACCCAACAAACAGTTAATATCACAGTGGATGCAGCCAATCAAGCACCTACTGTAAACATCGTAGCACCAACCAATGGGCAAGTATTCCCTGTTGGTGCAAATGTTACTGTACAAGCCAACACCAATGACGTTGATGGCACTGTGACGGGAGTAGAATTTTTCTATAATGGCATCTCGGAAGGGATAGACAATGTTGCGCCCTACCAGAGAACGATATTCAATTTGGCAGCAGGGACGCATACCATACAAGTGGTAGCCACCGATGATGACGGTGCAACGGCACAGCAGTCCATCACAATCACGGTCAATGTTGCCACTAATGTTCCACCAGTCGTTAGTTTTGTAAGTCCAATCATGGGGCAGAGTTTCAATGAGGGAACCTCCTTGAATGTGCAAGCCAATGCCTCTGATGCAGACGGCTCTATTATGAAGGTGGAGCTTTATTACGATAACTTCTATCAAGGAGCAGATGCGAGTGCACCTCACCAGTGGGTCATACCGAGTATGGTGGCGGGAACGCATACGCTGCGAATTGTAGCGACGGATAATGATGGATTAACTTCAGAGCAAACGCTTTCCATTGTTGTCAATCCTGTGCTTAACATTCCACCAACGGTCAGTATTATCACGCCAAGTAACGGACAGAGTTTTACAGAAGGAGCAAGTATTACTGTACAAGCCAATGCCAGCGATTCTGATGGAACGATTACCAATGCAGAATTATTCTACGATGGACTTTCTATCGGGATCGATATTAGTAGTCCTTATCAATGGTCTATTACAGGTTTAGTAGCAGGTACACATACCATACAAGTCATTGCCAGAGACGATGACGGAGCAACGGGTCAGCAGACCATTTCTATTAACGTCAATGCTACTCAAAATACGCCACCAACGCTTAGTTTCATCAATCCAAGCAATGGACAAAACTTTACTGCGGGTACAAACTTAAACGTAAGCGTGACTGCCAGTGATTCGGATGGAAGTGTGAGCAGCGTAGAATTATTTTATAATGGTATTTCACAAGGAACAGATAATGTTGCTCCATATAATTGGACCGTCAACAATTTAAGTATAGGTACAAATACCCTACAGGCTATTGCCACGGATAACAATGGTGCAACGGCACAACGGAGTATTTCTATTACCGTCAATACTGCCCAAAACACGCCACCGACGCTTAGTTTTGTCAACCCTAGCAATGGACAAAATTTCACATCTGGTGCAAACCTAAACGTGAGCGTAAATGCGAGTGATTCTGATGGAAATGTGAGTGGGGTAGAGTTATTTTATGATGGTATTTCACAAGGCATAGACAATACTGCGCCCTACAATTGGTCGATACCCAATTTGGCAGTAGGAACGCGCAGTTTACAAGCCATTGCCACTGACAATAGTGGCGTGACTGCTCAGCAAAGCATATCCATTAATGTCACCGCAACTACTAGTGAGAATATTCCGCCCAGCATTACTTTCATTGCACTGACTGACGGACAAAGATTTACAGAAGGTTCAGATTTGACGCTAGGCGTAGAAGCAACGGATTCAGATGGCTCTATCCGAGGCACACAATTTTTCTATGATGGTGTATCGCAAGGCGTGGATACACGAAGCCCTTATGAGTGGACACTGACCAATTTGACAATAGGTACACACACCATGAGAGCGGTTACAGAAGACAACGACAGAGCCAGATCAGAAGTCACAATCAATATTATCGTTGCAGCCGCAGCGGATACGGATCCAGTAGTCAGTTTCGTGATGCCAACGGACGGTCAAACCTATCCAGATGGTTCAGATGTACCTGTGGAAGTAACGGCAAGTGATAGTGATGGTAATATACAATTCGTAGAACTCTTTTTGGATGGTGTTTTAGTGCGAAGAGAAAATATTGCACCTTACGAATGGGCCTTACCCAATCAGAATGACCCCATTTTAAAAAACATGTTGCCAGGTACTTACATACTAGAAGCTATCGCGACTGACAATGATGGCAATACCAGCAGTTCAAGTATCAGTTTTACTATTTTAGGAGCTGCTGGTAACATGTCTCCGATGGTTAGTATTGCTACGCCCGCAAACGATCAAAACTTCACGGAAGGCAGCAATGTAAATGTAAGAGCAAATGCTACGGATAGCGATGGTACGATAGCAGGCGTAGAAATGTTCTATGATGGTGTTTCGCAAGGAACAGACAATAATGCTCCCTATCGCTGGCAATTGGTCGATCTAGCAGTTGGTACGCACAGCATACAAGTCATAGCCACCGATGATGATGGCGCAACTGCACAACAGACAGTTTCCATTACGGTGAGTGCTGGCGCAAATGTAGTACCAAGTGTAAGTTTCGTCAGCCCAATCAACGGACAGAGTTTCGTTGAAAATACCAACCTCAATGTAGATGTGAACGCGAGTGATGTAGATGGTACAGTTACACAAGTTGAGTTATTTTACGACGGAATTTCACAAGGAAGCGATAATACCAGTCCTTATCAGTGGGTTATTCCTAACTTATCGCTAGGTTCTCACACCCTCCAAGCAATAGCTACGGATGATGATGGTGCAACTACAGAGCAAACTGTGAATATTAGCGTGACGGCAAGCACCTCGGGTAATCCAATTGTTACTTTTATTTTACCAACAAACGGACAGAGCTATTCTTCTGGTGCTGATGTTACCGTCGAAGTAGATGCTACAGACGACGGACGTATTCGCTACATTGATCTTTATCTCGACGGTACTTTCGTGAGAAGAGAAGGCATCAGCCCTTATCAATGGGGACTTTCTACCCAAAATGATGCACTGCTCGCAAATATGAGCACTGGAACTTACACGCTGGAAGCAATTGCAACGGACGATGAAGGGAATACGGGCAGTTCGAGCATTACGTTTACGGTGGAAGGAGGAAACAATAACCTAGCACCTAGCCTAAGCTTTGTCAATCCAACAAGTGGAGATAATTTAATGGCGGGCGGCAATTTAAACGTAGAAGTCAATGCCACTGACAGCGACGGAGTAGTAGCCAATGTCGAACTGTTCTATGATGGCGTTTCGCAAGGCGATGATAATACTACACCTTATCAATGGATCATTGCTAATTTGACGGTTGGTACACACAGTCTTCGTGCGATAGCTACGGATGATGATGGTGCAACTACTGAGCAAAGCATCAGCGTAAGGGTATCAGCGAGCCAAAGTGGTGATCCCAATGTCGTATTTGTCATGCCTACCGATGGACAAAACTACGCTGCTGGCTCAGATGTGATGGTAGAGGTCAATGCAACCGATGAGGATGGTAGTATTCGTTTTGTAGATTTATTCCTGAATGGTCAGTTTGTAAGAAGAGAAGGCATCAGTCCTTATGAATGGGGACTTTCTACACAAAGTGATGCCCTATTGGCGAACATGAGTGCTGGCTCTTACACATTGGAAGCTATTGCAACGGATAATGACGGAAATACGAGTAGCGAAACCATCAATTTCAATGTTGGCAGTGGAGGTAATAACAACCTAGCTCCTACACTTAGTTTCTTTGCACCCACCAACGGTGATAGCTTTGTAGAAGGCGAACGTTTAAATGTACAAGTCAACGCTGACGACAGTGATGGAACAATTGCAGGCGTAGAGCTATTCTACAATGGTACTTCAAGAGGAACAGATAGCAATGCGCCTTATCGCTGGGCAATCAATAGCCTAGCTTCTGGTACACAAAGTCTCCAAGCAGTTGCTACTGATAATGAGGGTGCTACCACAACGCAAAGCATTAGCATTAATGTAGCAGAGGACAACAGCGGTCCTATACAGGTTTCTTTTGTCATGCCAACAAACGGCAGTAGCTATCCAGTAGGCGCAAGCGTGGAAGTAGAAGCTACAGCAACCAGTACGGAAGGTTCAATCGAATACATAGATTTATTCCTAAATGGTAGCTTAGTGAGAAGAGAAAAAGTGGCTCCTTACGAGTGGGGATTCGCTAGACAAAGCGATGCAGATTTGACCAATATGAGCGCGGGCACTTACACCCTAGAAGCAGTAGCTATCGATAATGTGGGTAATGAAGATCGTCAAACAATCAACTTTACAGTTGGTGGTAGTAGTACGGCTTTGCTCAGTAGTGGTTTCAAGGGGAATGATTTCGCAAAAAATTCAGAACTGGAATTTGTCTTCATTCAGCCTACTTCAGATACGGTTATTATTGGAGAACAGAGCTTCACTGCTATTATTGATGTTGCTGGAAATTCAAGTTCACTTGATAGTATTAATCTGTACTACGACGGAATCTTACAGGATGCACCAACGAGCATACCTTATGAATGGACAATACCTTTGGTGAGCATAGGAGCGCATACACTGAGATTTGAAGCGGCAGATACGCTAGGTACAATCACAACCGCTGAATTTTCTCTTACCGCAGAAGAAGAAGTACAGAATGAAGCACCAAGTATTGTTATCACAACACCAGAAAATAGGACGGTATTCGAAGAGGGAGACGACATTACAGTAGAAGCAGACGCAAGCGATAGCGACGGAACGATTACACAAGTAGCGTTCTTCTACAGAGATGTCTCGGGCGATATATCTTTCATAGATGACACACCGCCCTACACTTGGAGAATCAGAGACGTGCTACCTGGCAACAACAATATTCGTGCAACGGCTACGGATGATGCAGGCGCAACGGCTGATGAAACAATTGCGGTAACTGTCAATCCAAGTGATGGTACACCAATTGTGAGCATCATTACGCCCGAAGATGGCGAGGAATTTACGGAAGGAGATGATCTAACCGTACAAGCCACAGCAAGAGATACAGACGGCAGTATTAGGAATATTCGATTAATTTTCGATGAAAATACTACAAGTGTCATCCCTGGAGATCAAGGCACATGGAATGCGAGCAGCGATCCAGAATTAGCTAATTTAACGCTTGGGCTACACACCGTACAAGTAGCTGCGGTTGATGATGCAGGAAATGTAGGAGATAAAACATATACCATTAATGTATTAGCAGATAATAATGGCGGCGGTGGTGACGATAATCAAGCACCGAATGTGAGTTTTGATCAACCTAGCAATGGACAGAACTTCACGGCTGGGACAAATCTCAACGTACAAGTGAGCGCAAGCGATAGTGATGGAAACGTGACGGGAGTCGAATTTTTCTATGGTGGCGTATCGCAAGGTACGGACAATAGCGCACCCTATCAGTGGTCAGTACCCAATCTTACGGTGGGTTCATTTAGCTTGAGAGCAGTAGCTACCGACAACGAGGGTGCAACGACTTCTACTACCATTAACATCACAGTAGAGGGAGGTACAGTAGATGATGGAACACCCATGGTAACAATCAGCACACCAGCAGATGGTGCAGTCTTTCCAGAAGGTACAGACCTAACGGTTAGTGCTAGCGCGACAGATGCCGACGGCATCAGGAATATTCGTTTGTTGTTAAATGGCTCTACGGTGAGGGTAATAAAAGCAGCTAGTGGTACGTGGGATGCTGCTAATGATCCAGCTCTAGCTAATTTACAAGTTGGTACTTACGAGCTAAAAGTAGTTGCGATAGACAATCAGCGAAATAGGGGAGAGGCAGTCCACACGATTACCGTTAGAGGAGGCAATCAAGCCCCGAGTATAAGCTTTGTACGTCCCAACGATGGACAGAACTTTGCGGAGGGTTCAGATGTGGTCGTTGAAGTAGATGCCAGCGATGTAGATGGTAGTATTGATTCTGTGCAGTTGCTACTTAACGGAGTGTTTTATCGTACGGAAGGTATTCCACCCTACACTTGGGGTGCATCTGACCAAACAGATACAGAATTTGCGAATATGAGCGCGGGCACTTATGATTTGGAAGCCATTGCTTTTGACAATGAAGGAGCGAGTAGCAGCAGTATGATTAGCTTTACGGTCAGTTCAGACAGCATCATCAACAATGCACCTAGTCTAAGTTTTGATCAACCCACTAATGGGCAAAGCTTCACCGAAGGCACAAATCTGAACGTACAAGTCAGTGCAAACGATAGCGATGGGAATGTAGTGGGCGTAGAACTTTTCTACGACAATGTATCGCAAGGCACGGACAACAGTGCACCTTATCAGTGGAGTATCAATAATCTAGTTGTAGGAACTTACAACCTACGAGCAGTTGCCACCGATAACGATAGCGCAACGACTTCCAGTACCATCAGCATTACTGTAGAGGCAGATGTAGTGGCGGATGGCATACCCGTTGTGACGATCAGTACACCATCAGACGGTGAGGTATTTTCAGTAGGGACGGATTTGACCGTCAGTGCGAGCGCGACGGATGCAGATGGTATCAAAAATATTCGTTTGCTACTGAACGGTTCAACGATAAGAGTAATACAGGGTGCGAGCGGCACTTGGGATGCGGCTTCTGATCCAGAACTGGCGGGTCTGCAAGTGGGCACTTATGAATTGCAAGTCGTAGCAGTGGACAATCAACGCAATCGAGGAGAAAAAATCCATACCATTACAGTAGTGGGAGAAAACCAAGCACCTAGCTTGAGTTTCGTCACTCCTACCGATGGGCAAAATTTCTCAGAAGGCTCAGATGTAGTAATAGAAGTGGATGCTAGCGACTCAGACGGTCTTATAGACTCTGTACAACTGTTTTTGAATGGAGCGTTCTATCGTACCGAAAGCATTGAACCATACACATGGGGTGCATCTGACCAAACAGATACGGAATTTGCCAACATGAGTGCTGGTACTTACAATCTGGAAGCTATTGCTTTCGATAATGGTGGCTTGAGTAGCAGTACGAGTATTAGCTTTACCGTCAGTTCAGATGGTGGAGATGATAATGTTGCACCAAGTCTGAGTTTTGACCAACCCAATGATGGACAGGTATTCACCGAAGGCACGAATCTAAACGTACAAGTCAGCGCAAGCGACAGCGACGGAAATGTAACGGGCGTAGAACTTTTCTACGACAATGTATCACAAGGAACAGACAACAGCGCACCTTACCAGTGGAGCATCAATGATCTAGCGGTAGGCACTTATAATTTAAGAGCAGTCGCTACCGATGATGAGGGCGCAACGACTTCTACTACAATTAGCATTACAGTAGAGGCAGATGTAGTAGATGACGGCACACCAATTGTGACTATCAGTATGCCAGCAGACGGAGCAGCTTTCCCAGAAGGTACAGATTTAACGGTTAGTGCCAGCGCAACGGATTCGGATGGTACAATTCGAAATATTCGCTTGATACTGAATAGTTCCACAGTGAGAGTAATACAAGGAGCAAGTGGTACTTGGGATGCGACGAATGATTCAGAACTAGCGGATTTACAAGCAGGTGCTTATGAACTGAAAGTAGTAGCAGTAGATAATAAAGGTAATAGAGGAGAAAAAATCCATAATATCACAGTAAGTGGAGGCAATCAAGCCCCAAGTATCAGTTTCGTGAGTCCAAGCGATGGACAAGACTTCGTAGAAGGCTCAAATGTAGTGATAGAAGTAGATGCCAGCGATGCGGATGGCAGTGTTGATTCGGTACAACTGTTTCTGAATGGCGCATTCTATCGCACCGAAGGCATTGCACCTTACACTTGGGGCGCATCTGATCAAACGGATGTCGAGTTTGCCAACATGAGCGTTGGTACTTACAATTTAGAAGCCATTGCTTTTGATAATTTAGGAGAAAACAGTAGTGCAACAATTAGTTTCACAGTCAGTGCAGACAATGGCGCAAACCAAGCACCAAGTGTTAGCTTTACTACACCCAGTGATGGGCAGACCTTTGACGAAGGGACGGCTATCAATATTAGAGCATCCGCTAGTGATACGGATGGAAGCATTGTAGGTGTGGAATTATTCTACGACGGCATCTCCGTCAGTACGGATGATACAAGTCCCTATGAATGGACCATTCAAAATCCTTCTTTAGGAAGTCATACACTTAGAGTAGTAGCAACTGACAATGAAGGCGCGACCGCTGAGCAGTCCATTTCCATTCAGGTACAGCAAGGAAATACAGGCGGCAGTCAAATACCTGTCGTTAGCATTAGCACACCTGCTGATGGAGCAATCTTCGCACTTGGAGATGATTTGACGGTGATGGCAAGTGCAAGTGATTCGGACGGCAGCATTAGAAATGTTCGACTTTTCTTTGATGGCAACTTTGTCCGTACCATTAGTGGTGACACAGGGACTTGGAGTGCCGAAAACGATCCAGAGCTAGCTTCCTTAACAGAAGGAACACATACCGTCAGGGTAGTAGCGGTGGACAATAATGGCAACACGGGAGAGACGACCCATACCATTGAGGCAAGCAGCCTATTCGTTGGGTTTATCAAACCAACAGAAGGGGAGACTTTCACAGCTGGCTCAGATGTAGAAGTGGAAGTAGAAGCAAGTGATTCGGACGGAAGCATATCCAAAGTTGATCTTTACTTAAATGGACAATTCATTCGGACAGAGTCTATCGCTCCTTATGAGTGGGGAAGACCAAATCAGAATGATCCTGCATTGAAGAATATGGTAGCGGGTAGCTATACTTTGGAAGCTATAGCAACCGATAACCAAGGAAATACGCAAAGTGCAACTACTACTTTTACAGTAGTAGAAAATACATTGGCGGGCAAAGAAGACGAAGACGCATCGGATGATACCGATAAGGGAACAGAGAATGACCGCTTTGTCAAGGTGATGAATCTTCCTCCTGTAGTGACTATACAAACACCACAAGACGGACAAACTTTCCCCACAGGCACGGATTTGACGGTACAAGCAAGCGCGACCGATCCAGATGGGAGCGTCAGAAATGTTAGATTGTATCTAAATGATGACTTTATCAGAACGATTCGAGGATCCTCTGGTACTTGGGATGCTAGTACTGATCCTGAACTGGCGAACCTACAAGCGGGTACTTACGAAATAAGCGTTGCGGCGGTGGACAACCAAGGTGCATCTTCCGAGACCATTGTTAATATTACTGTAGTGGATGATGGGGTGAATACGCCTCCAAGTGTGAGTTTCACTACACCTACTGATGGACAAACCTTCCCAGAAGGAACGAACCTAGCTGTTGACGTGGCGGCTAGTGATGGAGACGGTTCTATTGAGCAGGTAGATTTGTATATAGATGACAACTTTGTACGAACGGAAAGGATGGCACCATATACTTGGGGCGAAGGTACAACACATACAGATTCACCATTGCGAGGATTGCGAGCGGGTACTTATGAACTGCGAGCAGTTGCAACGGACAATGAAGGAGCAGTTTCCGAAGCTACTATTCTAATTAGTGTAGTAGGTGATGGCGTAAACGCACCACCGACTGTGGGTTTTGCCACGCCAAACAATGGAGATAGCTTCACTGAAGGAGACAACTTAAGTGTTTCTGTTGATGCTTCGGATGCAGAAGGCAGTGTTGCCAATGTCGAATTGTTCTACAACGGCATTTCACAAGGCACAGATACAAATGCACCTTACAATTGGACGATTACGGGTCTTGCTATTGGAACGCATACATTAAGAGCCGTTGCGACCGATAATGAAGGCGCAAGTAATGAGACATCGATCTCAATTACAGTGAGTGCAGATAGCGGTGGAAACAATGGGGGAGATGACCAAACGGTAGGTGGCGAAAATGGAATACCCATCACAAGCATTGTCTCTCCAAGAGATGGCGATATTTTCCCAATTGGACACGACTTGACAGTGGTAGCGGAAGCAAGCGATCCAGATGGTAGCATCCGTAACGTTAGGATGTATCTGAATGAAGATATTGTGAGTAAGATTGATAATCCACCTTATGAGTGGAGCGCAACCGATCATCCAGAACTAGCCAATCTACAGGCAGGTAATTATGATATTCGAGTGGGTGCGGTGGACAATCAAGGCAATTCTAGTGAATTGACAATTACAATCACAGTAGGAGAAACGAGTGGTAATCAAGCACCAAGTGTAAGTTTTGCAAGTCCATTGAACGGCTCAACAGTCTTTGTGGGTGAGGATGTAGCTGTAGCGGTGAATGCTAGCGATAGTGACGGCAGTGTGACGGGAGTGGAGTTCTTCTATGATGGTATTTCACAAGGAACAGACAACAGCGCGCCTTATGAATGGAGCATCACCTCCATTACAGAAGGTAGTCACACTCTGAGAGCAGTTGCTACCGACGATGAAGGCGCGATTAGAGAAAGCAATATTTCCATTTCGGCAGTAGTAGAAGGACAAAACACACCTCCGAGCATCAGTTTTGTTTCACCAAATGATGGTGCGAGCTTTACAGAAGGTGATAATTTGAGTGTCTCTGTCAGTGCCTCCGACGTAGAAGGCAATGTGACTGGTGTAGAACTTTTCTACAAGGGTGCATCGCAAGGAACGGACAACACTTCCCCCTACAACTGGACGATAAATAGCCTGACTGTCGGTACACATAGCTTACGCGCCGTTGCGACAGATGATGAAGGTGCGACCAGTGAGAGCATCATTTCAATCAATGTGAGTGAAGGAAACACAGGTGGTGGTGACGACCAAACAGTAGGTGGTGAAAACGGAATACCGATCACAAGCATTGTTTCTCCTAGAGATGGCGATGTTTTCCCAATCGGACATGATCTGACGGTGGTGGCAGAAGCAAGCGATCCAGATGGTAGTATCCGTAATGTGAGGATGAACTTGAATGAAGAGCTTATCAGCAAAATTGATAATCCGCCTTATGAGTGGACGGCAGCCGATCATTCAGAACTAGCCAATTTACAAGAAGGAAGCTACGATATTCGAGTAGGTGCAGTAGATAATCGAGGTAATTCTAGCGAATTGACGATCACAATTATGGTAGGCAATAACCTGAATGCTCGTCCCAATGTGAGCTTTGCAAGTCCGACCGACGGCATGACTTTCACGACTGGCGATAATGTTGCGGTGAGTATCAATGCAAGTGATAGTGACGGTAGCATCGCAAATGTAGAGTTCTTCTACGATGGTGCATCGCAAGGCACAGACTCAAGCGCGCCTTACAACTGGAATATCAACAGTATTTCAGAAGGTTCGCATACTTTGAGAGCCGTCGCAACGGATAACGAAGGTGCTACGCGCGAAACGAGTATTTCGATTACTGCCCTAGCGGAAGGACAAAACTTATTACCAAGCGTCAGTTTTGATGCGCCGAACAACAATCAACAATTTGATGAAGGACACAACCTCTATGTGCGGGTAAATGCGAGCGATTCGGACGGTACAATTGATAAAGTTGATCTTTATTTCGATGGGCAATTTGTTCGTGCTGAAGCCATCGCACCTTATGAATGGGGCGAAGGGACCACCCACAGCGACAACCTGTTGCGTGATCTAGAACCAGGTACATATAGTCTAAGAGCAGTAGCTACAGATAACGAAGGCGCAACGGCTGAGCAGTCCATCAATATCAGAGTGAATGCTAGCAACGGCGGTGGTGGTGGCAATGGCGCCATTATTGCGATTGAGAATATGACCAAGACGCCTTTCCGAAAAGAGAGTTTCCCAGCAGATGATATTTATTCTTTCTGTTTGGTTAGCAGACCTTCTCAAACTGTGACGGACTTACATAATCGTAATCGAATGAGAATCCACAACACGGGTTCTAGTAATCTAGTGATTTCTCAGATCAATATTTCTGACGTATCTCAGTACACCTTGCCAAACAACGAGTGGAACAACTTACCACTCGTCATTGCGCCCAACAGTAGCTACGATCTTTTGATTCAATTTGTAGAAAACAGAGGCAATAGAGGTTTTAGAGGGCAGACCATCGAATTGGTTTCCAATGCAGGTAATAGTCCTTCCTTAACTGCCGAGTTGCGTGGTGCTTTCCACCCAAGAGCGGAAGGCAATAGTGAACCACTTGTGAAAACGATTATTCAAACATTAGGATTCAGAACAGACTTAGGAGATCGTCTAAATACTGCGCGTTATCCCGATCCTGCTGAAGTGGCGCAAGGCTTACACGGCGATATTGTGCTTGCCGAAGTTTGGGAGCGTGCCAATCCAAATGAACCCGTCATTGGTTTCAATCTTGCGGTCTATAAAGGTGGATCACAAAGCAATCAAGGTTCTGGCTTGAACACCCGTTTCATACAGACTGGAAGTCGGCAGCGAGTAGGTGGCTTTAGCTTCAACACCTGTGTTGGTTTCCATCAATCTATTCTAGCTAAGAATCAGAGTTGTGTAAGTTATGACCTTATCGGTGGTAAGGAGAGTAATACAGTCGATCAGCCTTTCCGCATTGTCATGGACGGATACTTCTCAGAAGGAAGAGGAGAAGTTGATCCTGAGACGGGCAGAAGGCGGTTATTAGCTATTCGCCTGTTCAAAGTTATTGATCATGATGGCGTGGAAATTCCTAATCATTACATTGCAATTAACGACTATGTAAAAAATGGTTGTTCAGAAGCAGATGGGGCATTACCTGGTGATGATTTTGCCAACTGCGATTGGAATGATAACATTGCTTATTTCGTGAACATCAAACCTGTTAATCCAATTGCGATTGGAGGAATGAGCCTTGCCGAAGTGGAGCAACGCTACGGAAAAGTTACCCGTCAGCAAGAGTTGAGAGCTTACCCGAATCCTGTGCAGCAAAGCTTAAACGTGGATTTGAGTAGCTTTATGGGACAAGAAGTGACGCTCTACATTCAAGATCAAGTCGGAAAAGTTGTGCGCTTAGAAGAATTTGATAGCGATCACGATACAACAGCAACGCTAGATATGAATAGTGTCAGTAACGGCTTTTATATCTTAAACTTGCGAGCAAAAGATGCACAATTGTCTAAGAAGATTATTGTGAGCAATAAGTGATGATAGGCAGTTGAGTGTTTTGTAGGGATCAATTATAAGGTGTTCTTTAATTTTTTCAGAAGAATTAGAGAACACCTTTTCTATTGAAGCGAAGTCTCCAGAAAGCAGCACATTCTTTATTCCATCCCTTTATATTCACGTTTCGCTGAAATTACCATACCAATTATTGTTAGGAGGTCTTTTTTTAGCTTCGAAA
Organism: Bacteroidota bacterium; assembly: GCA_039201015.1. Classification (GTDB taxonomy): domain Bacteria; phylum Bacteroidota; class Bacteroidia; order Chitinophagales; family Saprospiraceae; genus JAAUTG01. The sequence goes on from JBCCRX010000002.1 coordinate 47,629, forward strand.
ATTGCACGAACTATTGTACTTTGCGAATCCATAAATCTTATCAGGATGAACAAATTGGCGAACTTTATCAATCGAATCAATGAACAAGTGGGTAGGGGAGTTTCTTGGTTAACACTTACGCTGGTCATCATCATTTTCATAGATGTCGTATTTAGGTACTATTTTGAAGAAACTGCCGCTTGGGTAATTGATTTGGAGTGGCACATATTTGCGATGATCTTTTTACTTGGTGGTGGTTATGCTTATCGACACGATAAACACGTTCGAGTTGATTTGTTCTACGCCAAATTTTCTGAACAAGACAAGGCTTGGGTTAATTTAGTGGGAGCGACCATTTTACTCGTACCTTGGTGTATGGCTATTGCATGGTTTTCAGGAGAATACGCGCAGCTTTCTTTTCAAATCAAAGAAGGTTCACCCGACCCAAATGGGCTACCTGCCCGATACATTATAAAATCTATCGTTGTGATTGGCTTTTTATTACTGCTATTACAAGCCGTGAGTGTCATCCTAAATTCATTACTAACTTTGAATAGAAGAGCGGAATAGTATATTTTTAGAGGTTATCTTTCTCTTCACTACGTTCTCCATAAAATCAACTTCATTCAATCACATGGAAATACTGGCACTTCTACTATTTCTTAGCATTTTTTTGCTGATACTTTATGGTTTTCCCGTCGCCTTCACATTGGGTGGTATTTCTATTCTATACGCGATATGCTTTTTTGAACCCGCCGCTTTTTCCGCTTTACCGCCTCGTATTATGGGCGTTATGAGCAATTACGTTTTGTTGGCGGTGCCGCTATTCGTTTATATGGGTATTATGCTAGAAAAATCTGGTCTAGCGGAAAGTTTGTTGGAGACCATGGCGATGCTGTTTGGAAAAATGAAAGGTGGGTTAGCTATTTCGGTTGTCATTGTGGGTGCGCTCTTAGCGGCTTCGACAGGTATTGTGGGGGCAACAGTGATTACAATGGGCTTGATTAGCTTACCTACGATGCTAAAAAGAGGCTATCAACCCGAGTTAGCTACGGGCACTATTGCCTCCTCAGGCACACTGGGGCAAATTATTCCGCCTTCGGTGGTCTTGGTCCTACTTGGAAGTGTCCTCAATGTCTCAGTAGGAGATTTGTTCGCGGCGGCGCTATTGCCTGGCATTTTATTGGTGCTATTTTACATTGCTTACATTGTCATTATTTCGCGTATTTATCCAGAACGAGCACCTCTGATACCGCAATCTGAAATAGATACTTTTCGGCAAGGCAACTTCATCTGGAAAGTCGTCAAAGTTTTTTTGTTACCTTTACTACTGATCATCGCTGTTTTGGGTTCTATTTTTGCGGGTATCGCTTCTCCCACAGAGGCAGCAGCAGTAGGAGCAGTCGGGGCGACTTTACTGACTATTTTGCAAAAGCGATTCAATCTAGCTATCCTTAAATCTGTCATGCGAGAAACGACGCATCTGACCAGTATGGTTTTCTGGATATTGCTGGGCGCGACCACTTTTTCCTTTGTTTTCAGGGAGCTAGGAGGTGATCGCTACCTAATAGAATTGATAGAAGACGCTAATTTATCAGCGACTGCCTTCCTCATTTTGGTGATGATTGTTGTATTCATCGCGGGCTTCTTCATTGATTTTATTGAAATCATTTTCATCATTGTACCAGTGGTTGCACCTATATTTGTGCAATATGAAGTCGATTTGATTTGGATTGGTATTTTGCTGGCTTTGAATCTCCAAACGTCTTTTTTGTCACCACCCTTTGGATTTGCTTTATTTTACCTGAAAGGGGTCGCACCCAAAGAAGTCACCACACAACACTTGTATCGTGGCATTCTTCCCTTTGTTGTTATTCAAGCAATATTTCTAGTCGTTGTTATACTATTTCCAGAAGTAGTATTTGTTTTTGTTCGGGACTGATTCGTGTGAGTAAATGATAGATTTCCAAAGTTTTATTTCCTTCTTTCGTGTTCTTTTGTCTTTTTTGTGGTTCAAATCTTTTGCAGCTTCGCTGCTATGAATCCTTTGTGGTTCAAAAATTGCACGGACTATTGTAATATGCAATCTAAAATAGAGGTCTATGTCAAACCAATATCCTATCTGGGCGGAAAGTCGCTTGCTTGCAGCTATCAATTTTGCTCGTACAGCCGAACACATCTACCAACATCCTGCACTACAAGACGATCCTAGTTCAGGAGATGGCAGAGGCTATGTTCTTGGAGAAAAAGTAGCTCAACGCATTATTGATTACAGAGCCGCTTTGGCTCGTAGAAGATACGAAAACGCTCGGCAGTTGCTGGAAGTACGTGGTTTGGGAGCAGACAAACTAAATGATTTGTTATTCAGTTTCTCTACTTCTGCTGATGAATATTTCCGTAAGTTGTTGTTCGATGGCTTGCTCTTTGATAATTGGGACGTTCGAGCGCACAGCATTCAATATGACTCAAAAGAAACTTTTCTAGGGATTGCCAACAGTGGAGAAAACTTCCTTCGAGTGGCTGCTGATTTATACGTTAAGACCTTATCAAATTGGAGTGAAGAAGCACAAATGCAACTCAAAATACGCATGCGATACGCTTATCATGAAAATTATTTTGATGGACATATCGGTGCTTTTCAGTTGGCATTATGGTGGTACACTTTTGATTACGATAATTGGTTCAGCTACGAAAAAATGAAACTGGCGTGTGAGCAATATCTAGGACATCACAATTTTGGAAGAGAAGGTATGCAATTGCGCGTATTGCGTTTACAGGAATTGAATCCACTAGCAGAATTTCAGCGTGATCAAATGATTCCAGTGATCGTCAATTATCCTGAACAGAAGATTACGGTTTGGGAAGTACAACTTAATGATTAAGCATTATCTATACTTAGTTAGGGCTGTACGAAGTCTCGTTTTTGTTAATATTTTACTCGAAAATAGCCTAAGTCAATGTCAGAAAATCGCTCAATAAGTATGCTTAGTAAATCGCTTCGGACGGAAATACCTTTGGGGCATGCTTGTTGAGCGATTTCGGGAGCGCTCCTGGAACTTATTTTGAGCATGGCTTAAGACTTCGTGCACGCCTAATACTTAGTAAGCAATTGCGAGCAGTCTCAAATAAAATCTACGATAAATGCACAATCTACCCAAAGCTTAGCTATCTTTGTAGCTGAGGAAAATGAATTTGTAAACAGAGGAAATGATTAGTGGAAGCGTGAAAAACAGATTATATCAATACATACATAGTTGTCAATCAATTATTTATAATACGTTCTGTTCACTAAAACCAAGTTGGTATAAAGTCTAATAAATCGAAAGCAAATACCTAGATTTCGCTGACATAAAATGTAGAAGATCAAAATTATCTTCTTCCAGAAGTACTTGAAATTGCTAGCACAGATAGAATTCTGTGAGAGCAATCCTCCTCAATTAGAGCCTTTTGTAGAAAGGGAAAATTGAATGATATGGCGTGCTTTGCTATTAACTTTGTTTTCTGAAATACACTTTAGCGAGATTTAAGTAGAAATAGAATACTGCTCAATACTATGTTGCTATTAAGCTTCTTCAATCGGTGAACCTGCCGAGCTATTGGAGAAAACGCTGTTTTGTTACTTTCCATTCTTTTCCTACACTCGAAATAGCAATGCTTTTCAGCCAGGTTCTTGGTCAGTCATCTGTGGTCAATGATCTACTAGCTTCCATCAATGGAGGTCGCTATCCGCATGCCCTGATGCTACTTGGGAATGAAGGCTGTGGGAAGCTGTCGCTAGCATTAGCACTATCGCAATATTTACTTTGTGAAAATCCAAGTCCTACGGATAGCTGTGGTCGATGCGCAGCCTGTCTGAAAGCGAGTAAATTCATCCATCCTGACCTGCATTTTTCCTTCCCTACGATTGGTACGAATGTCAAAAGCGATCAGTTTCTTGTGCAATGGAGAACGATGCTGCAAGAGAATCCTTATGCTTCTTCCTACGAATGGTTGCAGAGAATTGGAGCAGAAAATAAACAAGGCAATATCAATAAAGAAGAATGCCTCAACATCGTCAGGAAATTGAGTTTAAAAACCTTTGAGAGCAGTCGGAAAGTCTTGCTGATGTGGCAACCTGAGTATTTGGGAAAAGAAGGCAATCGCTTACTGAAATTGATAGAAGAGCCACCCGAAAACACTTTTTTCATCTTAGTGGCAGAACAATCGGAGCTAATCTTGAATACCATACTTTCGCGCTGTCAGATCACAAAAATGTTGCCTTTAAAAGATGAAGAAATTGCGGCTGCACTCCAGCAAAGAGGAATAGATACGGATAAGTCTATGACCCTAGCGCGATTATCCAATGGTAACTTTAATGTAGCCCTGCAACTACTAGAAAAAAACGAAAATGACAATGCGACTCTATTCTTAGAATGGATGCGCAAATGCTACAAAGGAAATATGATAGAACTGGTGCAATGGGTGAATCGCTTTGCCGGGATCGGGAGAGAAAATCAAAAGTTTTTTCTTCATTATGCCCTTCATTTCATGCGAGAATACCTTTTTTACAGCACTACAAATGATATACAAAACGTTCGTTTGAGTGAAGTGGAAAAGACTACTGCAACGAATTTTAGAAAAATAATCGGTTTTCATCAGATAGAAAAAATGGTGGGATTGCTCGATCAACTCATTTTTCACGTTGAGCGCAATGCCAATCCAAAAATCCTTTTTTTAGATGCGAGCCTAAATATGAATCGGTTTTTGAAAGAAAAAGTAGAGGGCTAATTGGTCAAGTGCAAATTCATATTCACTCTTATATACTTTTTTGATTTATGCGTACTTACGTCTCGTTAATTTTAAATTCAAAAAAAACAAAATTTAATTTTGACTATGCAGTAAAAAGTCTCTTTTTGGAAAATTTTATTTCATGAAATTTTCCAAAAAGAGGGACTTTCGGACAGAGAGAAAAAATCAAAATTGAAAATTTTGATTTTTTCTCTCTGTCCAAAGGTATAATTGAAATTTTTCGCAGAAAAATTTCAATTACGTATATGGTTTCTACTGTAAATGTATTTTTTCCAAAATCAATTTCAGCGAAACGTCAGTGTGTATAGAAAAAATTCGAGAAATGTCTAGGAGTAAGAAACTCGTAACTCATCAACAAACAAAACAATATGAGTTGTCAAGGATGTGCGGTCGGAGATAAAAGTAAACCCAATGGATGTAATAGTAACGGAAATTGTGGAACAGGTGGATGCAATAGATTGAATACATACGATTGGTTATCGAAGCAAGAATATTACGATCCGGCAAGCTATAATTTGGTAGAAGTGAGCTTCAAAAATGGAGCGCGCAAAGATTTTTATAAAAAGCATGAATACGTTGATTCCGTTACGGGAGATATGGTAGCAGTGGAAAGCTCCAATGGCTATGATGTGGGTGAAATTACACTTTCGGGTGAGTTGGTGCGCTTACAATTGAGGAAAAAGCGGGTAAAAGAAGCTTCCGTTTCAAAAAAAATATTGCGCATTGCCAATGAAAGAGACTTAGAGCGTCTTCAAGAGGCACGTCAGTCGGAGAAAGCTGTGATGGTGAGAGCCCGCGCAATTGTCCATTCGCTTGATTTGAATATGAAGATAGGAGATGTCGAATTTCAAGGTGATAAGCGAAAGGCTACCTTCTATTATACGGCTGATGGACGTGTGGATTTTAGGGAATTGATCCGACGCTACGCTAGAGAATTTAAGGTGAAAATTGAGATGCGACAGATCGGGGCGCGACAAGAATCTGCTCGTATTGGAGGTATCGGTTCGTGTGGTCGTGAACTATGCTGCTCTACTTGGCTCACCGATTTCAAATCCGTTTCTACGACTGCGGCGCGCTACCAAAACATCGCGATCAATCAGTCCAAACTGTCTGGTCAATGTGGTCGCTTGAAGTGTTGTCTGAATTTTGAGCTAGACACCTACATGGAAGCACTGGAAGAATTTCCTAAAAATGCAGATCACCTGACAACCCAAGCAGGACGAGCGGTGTTGGTAAAAACAGATATTTTCAAACGAATCATGTACTACGGATACGAACGATCGGAAATGCGAGGACGCCTATTTCCCTTAAAAGTGGAGCGAGTGAAAGAAATCCTATCCATGAATGAAGAAGGAGAAAAACCGCTCGATTTACAAGCCCTTCAATTGGCAGAAAAAGAGGCAAATACTTTCACCGATTACGAAGATGTGACGGGTGTGGTCGAACTCCCTCCAGAAGAGAGACGCAAGAAAAACCGAAGGAGAAATAGGAATCGAAATCGAAATAGGAATAAAAATCGAAATAAAAAGGATTAGGGGATAAGACTTAGAAGCTCAGAAGCCAGACCTGAGAAATTAAGTTTTTCTGTCAGAAGTCAGAAAATATAGTCAATAATCAATATTAAGCCCAGATGCCAAGGAACAATTATAAACACACAAAAATGAAATACGATTTAACGATAATAGGCTCAGGACCAGGTGGATATATTGCGGCGATTAGAGCTGCTCAATTGGGTATGAAAACAGCAATCATTGAAAAAGAATCGCTCGGTGGTACTTGTTTAAATGTAGGCTGTATTCCTTCCAAAGCACTACTAGATTCTTCTGAACATTACCACAATGCCAAAGAAAAATTTGAACTGCACGGCATTGATTTGAAAGACCTCAAAGTCAATATGCCGCAGATGATTAAACGCAAACAAGAAGTAGTGGATCAGACAGTGAAAGGTGTCGCTTATTTGATGAAAAAAAATAAGATAGATGTATTTGAGGGTATGGGTTCTTTCCTAGATGCACACACGATACAGGTAGAAAAAGCAGATGGTAGTACCGAAAAAGTAGAAAGTGATAAAGTCATTATTGCGACAGGTTCTGTTCCGAATGTGCCAGCAGCATTTAATTATGACGGTAAACGAGTCATTACTTCTACTGAGGCTTTAGAAATAGACGCCGTCCCTAAAAAAATGGTCATTGTAGGTGGCGGCGTTATCGGCTTAGAGTTGGGGTCTGTTTTTGCGCGCTTAGGAACGCAAGTGGAAGTAGTGGAATACTTGGATCGTATTATTCCAGGTATGGACAAAGATTGTGGTAAAGAATTGATGCGTTCTATGAAAAAGCTAGGCGTCAAATTTCATTTGAAGCATGCTGTGACGAATGTCGAACCCATGAAGACGAAAGTAAAAGTCACCGTACAGAAGCGCGACACAGAAGAGACTTTCCAATTGGATGCTGATTATTGTTTAGTTGCCATTGGTAGAATTGCTTTCACGGGCAGTTTAGGACTAGACAAAGTAGGTGTGAAGACCGATAATCGTGGACGCGTTGAGGTGGATGCGCATTTAAAAACCAATGTAGAGAATATTTATGCCATTGGTGATGTGATCAAAGGAGCAATGTTGGCGCACAAAGCAGAAGAAGAAGGTGTTTTTGTAGTGGAAACCATTGCGGGACAACATCCTCATATTAATTATAATCTAATTCCTGGTGTGGTTTATACTTGGCCAGAAGTGGCGGGCGTTGGACAAACCGAAGATCAACTGAAAGAAGCAGGAAAGGCTTATAAGTCTGGAAAGTTCCCATTCAAAGCACTAGGACGGTCCAGAGCCAGCACCGACACAGAAGGTATGATTAAAGTACTTTCAGATGCTGAGACCGACGAAATCTTAGGCGTTCATATGGTTGGACCAAGAACGGCAGATATTATCGCGGAAGCAGTTGCGCTCATGGAGTTTCGTGCCTCGGCAGAAGATGCGGCTCGAATGAGCCATGCGCATCCCACCTACACAGAAGCTTTCAAAGAAGCGGCTTTGGCCGCGACGGGGAATCGGGCTTTGCACGTGTAGGGGATAGAAATGATGATGAAGCCTTTTAGCTCACAGATTCGGCAAAATTATTTTTATCTACTCAACTTAATAATTTTCTCTGTTAAGATAATCTCTTTACCTTTCAAGACTTGTAGAATATAAGTTCCGTCCATTAAATTCTGCGGGAGATCATAGAGTTCTAACTTTTGTCTGCTCTTTTTCAGTTCAAACGCTTGTGCATAATGTAATGCGCCATTGATATCGTAAAGATTCACTAAGTAACGTTCAAAAAATTAGATCGACATTTAAGTATGGATTCCGTTTCCAAAATTCGCAGAAAGTTTCTTTTCTGATGAGAAAAACTTTCTGCTTAAGGTTTTAAGGGTGAAAAGCATCAAAAATTAGAGATTTTTGATGC
>JBCCRX010000003.1:0-50298 GCA_039201015.1 Bacteroidota bacterium
AAAGACCTGCATTTTCAAGATTGATACCAGTAGGCAAGATCAATTCTAAAGAAATGCTATCCGTACTCGTGCAGTGGTCGTTGAATAACTCATAGTCGATAAAAAAGTCTTCTGCGGAGCAGAATATATTGGAGCTAGGAGAACTAATGATGGTCGGTTTAACCAAAGGCGTATTCAAGTTGATGTCATCCAATGCTTGATCGCATCCGCTACCTTCAATTTCTGCACTTGCAAAATAAAGCCCACGACAAAAATTATCGGGAAGATTCATACTGTAAGCATACTGCACGCAAGTATTGGCAGGAATAGAATCATACTGAAAAAGTAGATTTTCCATTTGCTGAAAACCACCTGTGCTAAGCAAAGTAATGTCATTGGGTACAGCGTCTTCTATCCGCACAGAATCAATGCCCGTATCTAATGAATTACAGACTTCAATCAAAATATCATAAGTACCTTGATTCTCGGTGAAGCTCTTAGTGATACTTAACGGATTGTTGATAATTCTCACGCTTTTTTCATTGACTAAGGTATTGTAGCAACTGCCACTTTGCGTTAGTTCAAAAGTAAATACATCATCAATATTTACATTAGGAGCTTGCTCTAGCAGTAAGGTAATAATCGTACAAGAATCTGCTTCAATGTAATCATCGGCTAAAACAACAGTAGTGTCACTTCCGAAAATATCGCCATCCACTACTGTAAAACCATCTGGAATAGATAAATCTAAAGTCATTTCCGCAGAACCAAAATCAGTTAAATTACAGAGTTCATATTGCAATTCATACAGACCTTCATTGCAAGAAAGAGAAGGAGAAGCACTACTCGAAAGCAAGACTTGTCTTCTTTTGTTCATTTGGATGTTGTCTATTATCACTCCAATCAAATACGGTGCGTTTTCTGGTATAGTGTCTGCTCTTGCACTGATAACTGCCCATGTCCATGTACTATCGGTATTGTTAATAATTTGCCCACCTGTGATTACAGGAGCTAAGTTTTGTATGTAAAAGGCATCGGAAGCTAAATACTCATAAGAATCTACTACTCCTGGATTGGTGTACACAGAGCGAGAATTATTAGCCCCATTCACAGGGTCAGAAGATAAAAAGTCTACTCTAACTCTTGGATCATAAATCGTATTTTCTATGTTAATGAATTCTGCATTAATACTAAAATCTAGAGTATCACCATTTTTCACACTTTCATTAAGTTGAATAAAAATACCTTCTATACCTATATCCCCATTACTAAATAGGTCAAACCCCATGTAGATACTTTTAGTATCATTGATACCCCCTCCTACTCCTATTAAGTCGTTATTTCCTCTAATTAGATCAGGTGAATTTTGAGCACTTATTAAGTACCTATCATCAAAGGGGCTTTCTCCTCCGACAAGAGAGTCTATAACTTCACAAGACGTATCAAATGTCTCAAAATCACTTACACAAGTAATATTACAGCCTGTACAAACTGCTTGAGTCGTATCATTGAGATTGAGAATGATTTCTCCTTGATCGCAAGCTCCGTCACAGCCAAATATTTCATAACAAAGCGTGTATGTTCCAGCTTCCTGTGTGAAAAAATTAATATTTGTGCCATCACTGGAAACAGTAGCGTTCCCGATATCGCTACATAAGCTATCAAAAACTAAATCGTAATCAATTCCGATCACATCATTTGCCACGATGCTATCGTAAGAAAGTACCGAGCCGTATTCTCTTAGCGTATCATCTATAACGACCATAACATCATTGAGAATGTCATCTACGGCGATCAATTCACAAGAACTAGATAGACCCACAATATCATAGCCAATATTTTTTAAGACCTCTTTTTCCGCTAGTGTGAGCATATCTTTGACCTCACCTATACGAATAGTGGGATTCATGACATAATTTTGACCCCCACATTCATCGTTTATATGGCTTAGTAAATTACCTACATCAACATTTTCACCATCGACAGGGGCTATCAAACCATCGTCTCTAAGATAGAGCATATTGGAGCAGCCTACTCGAATATTATTTGAAGTAATAGGGTTGAAAATGTGCTCATCACAGCAATCTCCGTTCGTATTTAGCTCAATTAAGGGGGAATCATCTTCGGTAGAATATAACAATTGATCGTATCTAGTATAAACGTTGTTGAGAATAGAATTACCCAAAGTATCATCTATGAAAGAGGAAAAGCCAAGCACATGTACCGCTTCATGCAACGTAATAGAGTACATATCTAGTAGTGTGTCCCGATTACTTTGACTGCCATCATACAATAGATTGAGAAACGCAGGATTGAACTTAATGAAACCATGATAAAAGTCATCATCTGTTGAATCGGCAGCCATAATTGCTTTTTCTACTCTGCTGTAAACAATACCACAGTCTTCTGGCTGCCAATAGGCAGAACCAACAGCAATAATATTAGGATTGATGGCAGATAAGGCTTCTTTCTCTATCGTTATATTTACGATAGGGGTAGGGCTACGAGGGATAATAATGTCCGATAAATCTTCAAAAACATTACATATAACTGCTTCTTGTGACGATGTAAAGTTGCTAAGAAATATTAAGTTGAAAAATCCACTATTGCAGTTTTGTGAAGATTTAGTAATAGCCAAATCATCTTTTCGATAACCATTGCCAAAGCGATCAATATATTCTATTGAGGTAGAGTCCAATACCAAAGAACGTTCATAGTCTTCTTCCAAAAGAAAGCCAACAGAATTACAATCCTCTATCCTTGCTGTGAAAGTGGTGTTATTTGCCACAAAACCCTCTGTTAAGATAATTTGATTGCCTGCCGTAAAAGTGACATTATCATTGGTAGCAATACTCGCATTGGAGGTCAGTTGATTTTTGGCACGGTAAAAGTCCTCGTTCAGTGTAGCATTGTTGAGGCTAAGATTTTCTACACAATCAGGCATAGTGGGCGGCATCGGACAGTCCATCGCCTCATTTTGCTGTGCACCAAAAAATTGTAGTTGGTCAATAGCCAGAATACTGCTGCTGCCAGAATTGAATATCGCAGCAAAGCGAAAGCGTACTGAACCACTAATGTTCAAACCCGTAGTATTATCCACCACCCAATCACTGACCGTTCCAGTCGGTACGCTAAGCACTTGTTGGTTATAGGTCATTCCATCATCAAAGCTGACTTCCAAGTAAAAAGAGTCTATATCGCCTACTAGTTGATAGGCAAACTGTACCCGTGTAATCGTTCCTGAAAGATCGAAACAAGGGCTTTCCAAAAAGGAAGTTGCTTGACTACCGCCAAATGTTCCGTCCGTTTCAGAGTAGGTAAAACCAGAGCCATTTTGTGGTGTGGTATTGATGCCAGTTATACTTGGAGCTTTGACAGCAGTTGTTGTCCAGAACACATTGTTGGTGCTGCTTGAAAACCAACCACCTCCTGAGTTGGCTAAGTTATTATCAAAGCTTACTCCATAGAATTGAGCATGCAGACTAGAAAAACAGGCTAAAAGGAGTATCAAAGGAAAGTAAAATGGCTTTTGCATATGTTTTTGGTGTGTTTGATTAAAAAAGAAGCTGGACAGAAATACTTTCCGTGCTTTTTGTTAAACTGATCGTAAAATATGGGCTTTTGCGGATCAAAGGAAATATGCGTTTAATTTTAACGTAAAAAATCTCTATTTTCAAGGAATTGATGACATATCAATTTGTGCATTATCAGCAATATGTTTATAACACTTCCACCGAAACACAAAACTGCCCCTATTCTCTAAAGCAGATAGTCTCCAATTTTATCCCATCATTTATCACGAACATAAAACTCAAAACAACATGGCAAATGGAAAAGATATCGACTGGCAACCCATAGCTTACTGCGCTGGCGCATTGATCATTGGATTGGTAGTTGGCACATTGCTCGTTGCTCCTTCTATGAAAAAGCTACAGGAGAAAAAAGCAAAAATCAAAGAGATCAAAAAAGCTTAACTCAATTCGATTAAAAACAAAAAAGACAACAATATGAGATATGATGATGAACTAAGACAATACGAAGCGGCTGCCGAAGATCAATACGATGACTTTGCAGGCTTCGAGGGCAATGAAGATGCCTACTACGATGAGGAGTATGATTATCCTTATGAAGAATACGACAATTTCGGCTATGATTATGCTTATGACAACTATCAAGCCACCTCCATTGGACGCATTGATCCCAATGATCGTACCTTGACCGTTGTAGTACAAAATACAGGTACAGATGAAGCCGAAGCCATTCTATTTGGTGCAAATGAAGAAGCAGATCAAGCAGAAGGTGTAGAGGTAAAAGTGGAAGAAAGCTCTCACAAAGAAGTGCGAGAAGAAAGCAAAGCCCATCCTTTCAAGATTGCAGGGATGAAGATGTCCGTTTCAAATTCTTTGCAATTTGATAATGTTTTGAAAATCATTAGAAGAACAGCAACTGGGTCAAACACCTCTAGAGTATATCAACCTAGAAATGCCACTTCGCCACAAAACTTCACCCTACAACTCATTGATGACGACAACTTCGAGATGGATGTCACAGGTCAGGATTCACTGCGGTTTTCCATCAAAGCTGGGGTGACGGTTGTTTTCACTTTCACCGTGAAAGCAAGAGCCAATATGGGCAATCTCTTGAAGGGCAGCAATGTAGCAGAACTCTCCACTGTTCCAAGAACAACAGGGCTTCCACAACTAGATTTGCTACGGAAAAGAAGACCAACAGCCTTTGGCTTACCCGCTCGAAGAAGAACAAGAAGAGTCCCTTCTAGAGGCAGAGGTTCTTCTACTTTGAGAAGACGCAGAAGCTGAATACTTCCTTCCTAATGCAGTTGGAATCCATATCTAAAAAAAGATTCCAACTGCTTTTCTAGTATTAATCGTGCAAATCCATTTCAAATGAAAAAAGCACAAAATAGGATTGACTATATCGTTTATGGCAATCCAAAAGGCGTTCGCAGCCTGATCTATCAAGAAGGCTATGAAGTCCCAAAAAACCTGAGTGAACTCAGTCAAGCAACCAAACTTTTAGTCCAAAAGCGAGGGAAAAACTTCATCCAAAAACTCATTCAAATCCACCCTGATAAGAAGATCATTCTTCAGCTTTCAAAAGGTAAAAAAGATTGTGGATGTAGAGCTTGTGGTTATTTATCCTACACTGGGTCTAGTGATAAAAATGGCTTTCTAGATCGATTGGAAAGGATGAATCTAAATGAGCTAGAAAAGTATTACCGTAATCTCAATCGTGAATCCAGAGCCAAACCCAATGATCGCAATTTGGAAGAAGAAGTTCGCTTAGTTTGGGAGGAGATTAGACAACGAAAAAGAAATGAAATATTTGAAAGCAGTAGTAATGATAAAGGAGCAAAATCGGGTCGTTTAAATTTAGCTAATGATACCTTGATTGCTCTTGCACTAACCTTAGCAGCAGGCGTATTAATTGGAACATCACTACATACCAAAGCTTATGGATAAGCCAACTCTTTTCCCCTCCGAACAAGAAGGCATTGCACTATTGAGTGTTTTAGTTGCCAAGCATCCAAAGGACGTGTATGAGTTGTTGAAAGTGCATGATTTTACGGACAAAAAGCCACAAGATGTGCAGGAAAGCATTCATCAATTGCTATCTGCATTAGCCCAAAAGAATGTTGCTTTCCAACAAGATTTGGCACAACTGCTCTTAATGCGCTTCAAAAGCTATCCAAATTTTGATAGTTTTTCGGGCATTCCAGTTGATCCTGTTTCCGCGGTTGCAGGAGCAGTCAGTTCAATTAGTGACATCTTCTCACAAGGACAAAAGAATAAGCAACTCCAACAGCAAGCCCGATCTCAGAGTTTTGCGAATGTTTTGGCTTATCAGCAAATGAAACAGCAAGCAGTGATTGATCAGCAAGTAAGAGAGCAAAGGTTTCGGCAGCGAAAGACACTACTTCAATTTTTGGGAGTTGGAAGTTTGGCAGGTATAGCAATTTGGTTGATTGTGAGATAAGGATTCTATTCTTTAAGAGATTAAAGCGAAAAAAATGAATTTATCATATCAAGATTTAAGTCACACTAACTATGGCTTGTCGGGACAAGCCGACTTTGACTATTTTATTTTCTGTGGCAAAAGGTGTAAAAAGCGAAAGGAAGAACGCCAGAAGGCAAGAATGGAAAAAAAGCAGTTGAAAAATGATCGACGTCGAGCGGAGACAGAGCAGCTAAGAGCTGAAACCAAGATCATGCAGCAGACCGTTGCTCCTGAAGTATCACTAGAACCCAAAGCCATCGTCAAACCAGCTCGAACGACTCCCATTAGTGTTCAATCTAGTCCTATTACTGTTAGTAATACTCCCAAAACCGTTGCAACAAATAATGCTACTCCTATGCCGCTAATGAGCAATTCCCCTCAAAAATCACAACTAGGCACGACGCCTATGCTATTAATTGGCTTAGCCGTAATTGGGGGAATAGTGGTTTTGGTCAGTCAGAAAAAGTAATTCAAAAAAATAACAAACTATGGCATTAATATTTGGAACAGAAGCATCAGATTTTAATACTAGGTATTTTGACCAAGAACCATCCTATGATGCTTTTTGGAATAAAAATCGAAAGCCCAAATCTACCAAAGCACAGCGGCAAGAAAAACGAAAAGTCTTTTGGAATCGAGTAGGCAAGAATGTAAATGAAAGCGGTGGTGCAGAAGGTATTGGTAAAACAGTCGATAACATACTGAACCTCTTTCGAGCCAATGAAACGCCAACACCCAATCAATACGATTATGAAGTTGGGCTGGTAGATACCAATACTACTGAAGCAAAGAAAGACGTTCCGCAAAGCGTCTATGTTGTTGGCGGAATCATATTGTTAGGAATGAGTGTTTTAGGCTATATGGTATACAAAAATAAGGCAAGCTAGAAGTTATGCTGATTCCAATTCAAAGTAAATATCCATCTTTTCAGATTCGATTGGAGATCGAAGCAGCTTACCCCATTCAATTGGGTATCGCTGTTTTTGATCCCTCGAAACCACATACGTTTTACTTTAGAAGAAAGGTCAATTTTGGAAAGCGAAAGCAAAGAACGATTTACATCTCACTTCCTATTAGTAGTCACTCTCTTCATTTAGTGATTCTTGAAAAAGGTAGAGCTAGAACTTCTAAAGAGGAAGACCACTTTGAATTAAAGGATATTCAAGTAACACAACTGGAAAAGAAATCAGCATGGGCAAGTCCAGAACAACATCGTTTTATGGAGTTTGCGATTCCTTTTGCTCAAAAAGCAGGTTATTTGAATATGGGGTACTATCCAAGTAAGCGCGATGAGTTTTTGATTGATTATAAAGCTAGATTACTAGACACGGATGGCGAAGAATTGATTACCCCTGCTCGAATTGCTAGATCAAAGCCCTATATTCAAATCTCCCAAGCTCAATTTAGACAGTTTAGCATACCCGTTAGAGTCGCCATTCTAGCCCATGAAGGTTGTCATTATTTGCAAAATACGCGAAGCGAAAAAGAAGCAGATTTGTGTGGCATTCGCTATTATCTGGAAGCTGGTTTTCCAAAAATAGAAGCAGTTTATGCCATTACTCAAGTCTTCCGATATTTTGATGTGCCGATTGAAAAAGCACACTTACAAAGGGCTAAAGACATTATCAATTTTATTAATCAATATAGCTCCACTGAATCATTAACAGACATTGAACAAACAAAAGAAATTTCAAATAGCATATGAAAACAGTATTAGTACTCGCCATCGGCTTTTGGATTGGTCGCCAGATTTATATCAATTTTGACCAAGAGGAAGCTAGGCAGAAGGAAGCAAAGCTTAAGGAGAAGTTGTTGCAGTATTTTCAGAAGCAAGGGTTTTCAGAAAAGGAGGCTAATGTTAAGGTACAGCAGTTTTTTGCTTAAGTTTTTAATGGGAACGAATCAAAGTGTTACTTCTTCTTTTTCCATTGATGAAAAAGAAGCAAAAAATCTAGGCTGGAAATTTTGGCTAAAATTCGATCAAAATAGGCATACGTACCCAAACTCGCTATCGCTCAAACATGGGTACTCTTATGCCTACTTTGATCAAATTTCTTAACGCCAAAAAGTCCTATGCCGTCCTAAGAACAGCACTAGAAAATGAAAACTCAAATGAATCACAAATCTAAGATAGAAGTGGAACACGTTCTATTTGGCGGGAGGGTGAAAATTTTCTGTTTGAGGGACGAGTTTAAATTTTCTAGCGTTTTTGGTTCTTTTTAGGCAATGTAAAAAGAACAATACCACAGTATTATGAATAGCAGAAATATCAAAAACAAACTAACAATCCCTACAAGCGACAGCCCATGCGATCTATGGAAAACCTATCTCCAACAACTCCAAAAAGAAGTGGGCAAAGAAAACGCTAAAGTCCTTTGGTTAATGACTTGGCAGGAAAATGGAGCAGTTAGTTGTACCACCAACCCTAGCTTCAATGGTTTTCTGAAGAAAAACGATATTGAAGTCTCCAATCTAGCAACCAAAGCCATAGCAGAATCCTCAGAATTGGGTATGAATATTTTGGGTTTGGGAAAACGCTTGAGTAAATTCATCTCAATAGGTGTCCCCATTGCACTAACAGGAGCTTTGGCATTGATTTTATTCCTGCTTTTCAAAACAGCAAAAGAAACCGATGCAAAAGACATCATAAAACTAGCTGCCACAAAAGGAATGGTATAAACGAAAAAAACAATGAATCAGAACACGATAAAAATAACGGGAATTGTAGTTGGAGCAGCTTTGCTCTACGCCATATATCATTTACTGGATCGAAGAAAAAAAGACAAAAAGGCAAGCGATTTGATGCAGCATATCAATCAGCAATTGAAACCCAATACAGCTGGTTTACAAGCAGAAAAAGCTTTTGATATTTTCTACTTGGAGGATTTACAATCAAAAGTGGATGCTTCACTTATTCTACTGAAAACCATAATGGCTCAACAATTTGCCAAAGAGATTTATAGTGCTTGGGCTTGGTGGGGAGATGATGAGAATAAGGTTTATGGAGTCTTCAGAAAGTTGAAAGATAAAGTCCAAGTGGCGCAAGTTGCTAAAGCTTATCAAGAGCTATATAAGGTGAATTTAATTGATCAATTATCGGATCGCTTGAATAAAAAAGAAGTGGGTAAAGTGCTACAAATTGTTCATGCCTTACCTGACTATCGAACTTTTTAGCTTATGAAAAACACAGGTGTTTACATTGGATTGGGAGTTATAGCCATGGGTGGTGTTTTACTATGGCAAGCAAAGGCGCGAAGACGCAAAGAACAAAATACGCTTGGCGGCTTTGCGTCTTCGCGTGAGGGGTTAAAAGTTAAGACTGTCCCATCACCAAGTACAAGTACAAGTACAAGTTCTTCTCCATCTACTCGAAATACAACTTCAACTACGACTTCTTCTCCTTCACGAGTTGTAACTGAACCAAACTGGCGTGATCCTTTTGATATGAATTATGCGAAAGAAGTGGCTAATTGGCTATCTCCAAAACGAGTACTATTCTTAGACAAAAGTAAAGCCCTCAACTTTGCCAAATCCATTAAAAATGCGAAAGGAGCTTGGTATGAAAACGATGATGAGCAAATCATTGAGCAGATTTTTGGCAAGGAGTTGAAGGATAAAATTCAAGTCGCTAATCTTTCTCAAATCTTTTGGGAATTGTATCAGCAAGATTTATGGGAATTTTTGAAAAGCTTTCTTTCTAGCCGAGAAGTAGATCACTATGTCAGCCAAAATGTACAAAAATTGGCGGCTTATCGCTTTGTCTAACAATACGTTTTCGATTATTCTTCACATAGTTCAAAAGCGTACGAAGGTATTTTATTTCTCTTCCCTCAAATTTGGAAAACTAAAGCAAATAGTATGAATAAAAGAACACAGATCATCTTATTGGGATTGTTTGGTGGAGCAGTTGGCTTGAGTTTGTTGAGCAAATTGTGGCTAAATAAATCTGCTGCACAGCAATCCGCTTTTGTCGAATTGGATGGGCTTTTAAAACTGAAAAATCCAAATGCAACTCGGCAGACTTTTAGTCAAGAATTGGTCAAGGAACAAAGTGATGTTGAAGATCAGGATAGTTACTTGGAAGAAGTAGATGAAATGATTGAATCTTCAGAAGATGAAATTCCGACTACGCTTCCTAATGATGAATTCCCTTTACGTTTAGGTAGTGAAGGAGCTAGAGTGGCTCGCCTACAAGTTTGGCTACTTCGTAATTATGGTTGGACAGGAAAAATTACTGGTGTTTTGGATCAAAAAACGGCACAACAAATGAAACGCTTTTTGAAAACGGATGACTTGAATGAAGCGACTTACAATCGCTTGAATTTGGATGCTCCTGTTCAGCAACAAAAATCTATTCGCTAAACTACTTCAATAATTTATCGATGATAACTAACAATGAAAATACGAAAACGGGCATGGGTGTTAAAGACTATTTAGATGCTCTAGTCAATGAAGAAGGCTTGCGAACTGAAGTGACGGTTACTTTGACGGATAGTACGCTCATCAAGACTTCGGTTTATTTGATTGGAACAGCTTTTGTTAGCACGCTTCTCGTTTTTTTGGTCAAAAATACTTTTTATAAACCCTAATATTTAAACCTTATGAACACAACTGCACTACTCGATTTAGGTCAACAAGTTTTAGATTACGTCATTAATTTAGATTGGAAATTCATCGTTTCCTTCATCTTATTGGCTTATGGCATTCGCATTTTAACAGGAAAAAGCAACAAAGTAAAAATCCCCACTCGCTATTTGGTGGCTATTGTTGGAACGATTTATGGCGTTGCCCTTTCTCTCATACAAGGCTATAGTACACAATATGCTTTGGTGATATTTCAGTCCTTTGTTTTTGCCTTTGTCTTTCACAAATTACTCATTGATAAAGTAGTCGATTTTGTAAACGACAAACTTTTCAACACCAATGCCACAAACGATTAGAATACTCTTATTAGGCATGGCGATTTCATTTGGAATCGCCTTTGCTTTTCGCAAAATTCAGCACCACAAACAAGAACTTCTCCAACAAAACAGCTATGATTCACTACTTACCCAATATCAGCAGATTCAAAATCAACTTCTACAATCTCAAGAACAGCTTCAATATTTTGAAAAGCAGGCTCAAGATCAGAAGAGGCTTGTCCAGCAACTTAGAAAAAAGCAAGCCCAAAGAATGTATGCTATTACTACTTTGGATGGGAATGAGTTGTTGGAGTTCTTCGCAAAGTATAAGCCTACAACCGATACTACAAAGCAATGAAAGTGATACTTTTTTCTGTTTTGATGTACAACAGGCTAAGAGCCTTGCCCAAACTTTAGAAGATCATGCTTTTCAGCGGCAAATCAATGAAGTTTTGGACAGTGAAAATGAATATTTGTATCAGAATTTGAAGGAGCAGAAAAAGCTGATTGGGAAGTTGGATTATCAATTGGAAAATTGTCATGAGGCGAATCTAACTTATGAAGCAAATCTACAAAGATTGAGAAAGGAAAAAGGAAAGCTCAAAAGCAATCAAAAGTGGCAAACTTCGCTATTAGGTATTGCAGTGGGTGTTTTAGGACTTTGGTCAATTCTAAATTAGTACAATGAAGCAAGCATTTATCAACACCTATTATCCTTTTGCCAAGCAAACCGAAGAAAAAACGGGTGTTCCTGCTTTGTTTGCACTGGCTCAATCTGCTTTGGAATCAGGTTGGGGTAAGCATGCTCCTAAGAATATGCTCTTCGGTATCAAAGTAGGATCAGGTAGAAATTTTGGTGGATGGAATGGAGAGCGACAGTTAATTACCACTTCTGAGTACAGTAGCAAAGCCACACTCAATTTTCCATTTATCTATGATGGTTTTCCAAAGCGTTTATCTTCGGGCAAATGGCATTATAAAATCAAGGACTATTTTAGGGCTTATCCCAGTCCACTCAATTCCTTTCTAGATTGGGCAGGGCTGTTAAGCAAAGCTTCTAGATATGCCGACGCCATGCAAAATAAAAGTGATCCTTATCGTTTTGCGGAAGAAGTGGCGAAAGCAGGTTATGCTACTGATCCTAGCTATGCCAACAAAGTCAAATCTATTATGCGAGACATTGAAAAGGATTTTAAGACCATATCAAATCAAAGCAGTAACAATAGCTTAATCAACAAAGCCAAGAAAAATATACTACCTGTGGTGCTACTTTTACTCGGAACAGGCATCGTTGCTTTTACCCTTTTGAAAAACCGATAATTATGAAAATCAAAGAAAGTCCTTTTATTCATGTCCTTTATGCAAGTTTATTGTTGGTGACCATCAGTTACACCAGTTTTAAGCTTTATCAAGATGTTCAAAAGCATCGCTTACAAAGACAGAACAAAGAAATCTAAGCCAACAATCAAACCCCAAATTATGAATTACAGCCTCCCCAAAAGTCAAATTACCCAAGACTTTATCCAGCAATTTATCCAAATCAAATCTTACAAAACCATTCTTGCCGATCCTCCGTGGCGATTTAAAGCCCGACAAGGCAAACTCTCTCCTGAATATAGCAAACGTTTTCGCTATCCAACTCTTCCGCTCAAAGAAATCATCGAAATGCCCGTTGATTTAGTAGCTGATGAAAACAGTCATCTCTATCTCTGGATTCCAAGTTCGATGTTACAAGATGGTTTGGATGTCATGAAAGCTTGGGGTTTTACTTACAAAACCAGCATTACTTGGGAGAAAATCACCAAAGCTGGCGAGCCTGATAAAAGTGGCTATGGGCATTATTTTCGTAATTGTACAGAAACGATTTTGTTTGGGGTAAAAGGTTCGATGAATACTCATCATGCTTCCCATTCTTTTCCCAATGTCATCAGAGCTAAAAAACGAGAGCATTCTCGTAAGCCTGATGAGCAGTACAAACTCATTGAGGCTTGTAGCCCTGCTCCTTATTTAGAACTTTTTTCGAGGAATGCTCGAAAGGGGTGGATGAAGTTTGGCAATGAGATCGGGAAGTTTGGAGCAGAAGGAAAATAATTCCTTCTGCCTTTATACTATTTTGTACAAGCTGTAGTCTGTTCTTCTTTGTCATATCCGACAATGACGTAAGCTTTTTCCAAGCACTTTATTTCATTAGGGAAAATTAGCGAGCCAATATCGGTCATTCCTTTTTCTGAAATAGGAATAGCATCTAAATCAATTACTCCGTGATATAAGCAACCATATCCACCATGCTGGACACAAGTAATAGGCAAAATATCACATTCGTCAGGATGAATAGAATATTCATCTGGATTTAGTACTAAGCCTATTTCATAATGTTTGCAATCCAAAGCTTCACAAGGCTCAAAAAATAATTCTAAGCGATTTATATGAAGCTGTGGTTTCAACGGAATAAAAAGAAAATGATTTCTTCCTAATTGAAGAAGAAAATGATTCTCTTTTTCTTCTTCTTTCATGGCTGTTTCTAGCTTGTGCCATTCATGAGGCATTTCGTGCTTCAAATCAAGTAATTTTGATCCATCATCAGGAAGATGTTTTCTTGCTTCTGCCTGAGCTGCTTGACTTAGTAATTGTCCTCCTTCTTTAGCGTCATATTGCACATGGAAAATCGCATCTGTAATCGTACAGAGATCAAAGTAATTGTTCTCTTCGGGCAACTCAAGACACCAAGTACTTATCACTCCTGAGCATTGAAACCAAAGGTAACGATCACTATTCATATCAACTCGTCTTACACCACTATCATTCTGAGCCTTAGAAGTGACCATTGCTTCCTTTGCACCATAGTAATGGACAAACCTATTATCATCGACTTGGGCAAGATAAGTAGAGTTATGATCTTCATCACAACAAGAACTTGAGTCACAAGCCAAAACAGGCGATACTCTTATTTTACTTTTCAGCAAAGTTAATTTAGCATTAATGTTCGTATATGTCCCCACCACACTTGGAATACTGATGGAAACACTGACAATTTTTCTATTATAATGCCCAGGATGATCTTGATCAAATAGCCATTCAGGCAATTCTAACATACAGATACCCGTCGTAATTAATTGAAGAAAGGCATGAGAAGCAAACTGACGAAATGAAATATTTTTGCTTAACTCATAAGTCCTTACATTTTTATCTAGATAGGATTTTTCCATTCTCCTCAATGCAATTTGTAGCTGTTCTCCTGCTAATAAGCCTTTATAAAGATTATCCCAAACAGGCAAGCGCAAGAAATTTTCAGGCGTATCACTACACTCAAAATTATAAGCTTGCTGTGCTTGATGAGCATACTTCAAAGCGCATTCGTAGAATTGATAGTATAAGCCTGTTAGCTCTTGTTTCATCCATTGATATAATTCTTGATTGGTGAATTTCTCCCTCAAGAAAATAAGCGTTTCTTCTGCCTGTTGCATTTGCAAAGCGTGATTATTCGCTTCTTGTAGTGCAATCCTTTCTCTTAAATCAGCAGCTCTCAACTGCCGCTTTAAGTTGTCAATTTCAAAATTAATTTCTACAACTCGTTGTTGCCATTCTTGCAGACGCCTCTCCCAACTAGCTTCAGTAGCTCGTTTAGATGAGCGAGTGCTTTGTATAGTCGCAAGGATATTTGCTATTTTTGCACCTGATATAAAAAAATCTGCTAATTTAGATCCAACAGGTAACTGTAATAAAGGAAATGGCCCTGCGAAAGAATCTGTAGTCAATTTAATTGGCTGTGCAGATGTTTCTATAGTTTGTGCTATAGCCCTACTAACCATAGATTGATCCG
This sequence comes from Bacteroidota bacterium, assembly GCA_039201015.1. Taxonomy (GTDB): domain Bacteria; phylum Bacteroidota; class Bacteroidia; order Chitinophagales; family Saprospiraceae; genus JAAUTG01. The sequence continues at coordinate 14,716 of JBCCRX010000003.1, forward strand.
TGAAATTCAGATAGTCATTTTCTTCTGAAATCAATCCGCTTGCGATCAATGTTTGGTGATAAGTCAATTGATTGTACGCTAAATCCAAACTTATTTCTGTGGATTGTCGATTCCAATTACTTTCTCTAGCTTGTTGTTCTCGGATAGAGCGAGATAAATCTAATACTTGCTTGGATTGTGCTTCCTGAATATTAGCAATCATTTCAGTATCACATTTCTCTAATGCTGCTAATAGACTCGCTCCAAAGCTACTTACTTGATTAGCAAGCTCTAATGCTTTGGATAGTAAAAATTGAAACTGATAGGGACTTGGTGGTAAGCACCATAACATTTCTGACAAACAATTTTTATCTCCCGCTTTACAGACATTATTACTTAAACTACCAAAGGCAGGTTTCAATTTTTGATTACTTAGATTATGAGCATTTATACAGTCTTGTATCAGGTAGTAGTTATTTTCTATTTCTTGATGGATGCATAGTAGTGATGGATTTAAATTTTTGTTTTCTATCCACAAATCCTTTAAAGTCTGTATGTTATACAAGTCTTCTTTTTGATGAATCGTTTTTGGACAATCACCTAAAATCTTTTTAGCAGTTTGGAATATCAAACTAGCTTGTTGAATACTTTCTCCAGTATTTTGCCTCATTAGAGCTTCTCCCCAACAATTTAAAATATCCAAATATTTAAGCAACAAGGCTTTACGACAATATTCTTCTTCCGTACCATCGTTAGTCCAAGTATTGTCTTCCTCTAAAGGCTTGATTTCTAATTCCAACCACCGCAAGGCTTCTTCATATTGGCAGTGCATTTTTAAGTTTTCTGCAACAGCTATAGCGGTACTAAAATGCGATTTTGGAAATAGTGCAGCACCTGAATCAAAATATGCAAAATAGGGATAGGAACCTAAATTCCAATTATTTAGCGATTGATTCGTAGGGATACTCACATCAATTTTAGGTAATACATCAAAACTGCAATCTACCAAATGAAACCAGAAACTTTGATCCATATCTACTGCTCCGTCAATCTTGAATTCAAGACTATCTGCTACTCTTCCTTGAAAATTCAAATTTGCTGTCCCATTGACTATTATATATTCAGATGATCTAAAAGCTGCTGAGAAGCGAGTATTGTGTTGTTTGACTGCAACAAGATAAACAATAGGCTCGGTTTCCATAGAAAGTAGATCACTTAGCATATTATCTGGGTCTTGATACCAATCCACTTCTTGTTCTATTTCTTTATAGACTTTTGCATCTATCAAAGAGAAATAATATTCGTCCATCATTGGGTCATGTACTTCTCCACAATCTGAACAACAAGCAGAATCATCACACTTGTGAGTAATACTTGCTGGTGGTAAACTTGCTGCTGCAATTCTAATAAAAGGTACTCCCAGTCTTACAGCAGCTCTTACCCAATAAGGGAGCGTAGCATTTTCAGCAGAAAGCCACGTATTACTATATGTTGCAGGTATACCAATAAGATTCAACCCACTAATAGTACTCAATGGTGTAATAGTAGAGTTTTCTCTACTTTGAAGTAATTTTAGACCTGGATAGGTTGGCGGCTTTGGACTACTAAGTACTGTTGCCCCTCCAGACGCAGGAATAGTTAAGGTTTGGTCGTCTAATCGTTCTTCTAAAAGTTGGAATCCCTCTGATTTTCTTGCTTCTTCTAGCTTCTCATATTTAATCCAGTTTTCAGCATAAATCTCTCTTTCCTGACATTTTTTCCATGCTTGATAAGTGCCCATTTTTTGCTTCCAAAGCTGATTGAAAGTATCATTTGGTATGAAGCTAGGCTCTAAACCTAATTTTGCCTGCTGAACAAAGCGTTGAAAAGCACTAACTGCCGCTTCTATTCGGCTCATTTTTTGGCAAAGACCTATCTCTACATCCATCAATAGCCATTCACTTAATTCTTGACTGCTACTGGCAAAATTTTGACTACTGATAGCAACTCTACTCATACGAGTTAGGTACGTTACCATAGCTTCTCGATAACGCAGACGAATACCGTCATTGATCTGTTTTAAAGCCTTGTACCTTCTAGGAGTCGTTTCAATTAGACTATCTCTTATTATTTGCGTTAAGTTCTCGATACCTTGCTCTAAATCATCTTCCTTAGCAGCCCAAAGTGCAGGAATAGCATCTTGTATGTTTTTGAAAGGAAATAAGCATTGCATCTGTTCAAGACAAACTGCATTTTCACAAACTCTCAATATCCAATTTATATCTTTTAAATCTTTCTCATCTAAGGATACACCTTGATCGTAATTCAATACTAAACTGGATAAACTTGCATCTACGCCTAAATGTCTCAACAAATGAATAATCCCATCGGGATGATCCTCTGCAAGCTCTTTTATTGCTTTCCAAGCATTGGGTTCTGGTGCAGTTTTGGATTTATCCTTGATGTATTTATAATCATAGAGTAGTTCAAATAAATCTGCTAAAGCCCTCTGTCTATCTATTGAAGGCTGACTCCTTGGGTCATTATTATCTGGGCAGTAGGTATCTATAACGCCCAAGTTATTGAAATTGAAAATTACTTCATGTTCTTCATATTCATTCCCATTAAAATTGTAAGAGTAGCCTTTAAAGCATTGTCCATTGGATAGCATAAAATCTAACTCTGAACTTCCATCATCGCCATTAGCTTCGGCAGATAAACAAAGACGATAAGCCAATAACATGGACTTAACAGCCCGTTGATACGTATTTTGAATATCGTGGATGGAGACAGGATAATAAGTTTCTAAATATGTGAGGGGCTGACCTGTCAAACTTAATCCTTCCTCTAATCCTTCTTTTTTCTTATTTAAAAACAAGTGCTTTGTAGGAATCGTAATCAAAGATTCCTCTGTATCTGCCCCTGAATATTTTAGCTGAAAGCCAGTAAGTTGTGGGCAGATTTTATTGGGATCATCAAAATTGGGTTCGGGTTGAATAAACGCTATACAAATATCATATGCTCCTGCTTGTAATTTTATAGGATGAGATTGATGGCTAGGAGCAACTATACCATCCCAATTATGACCCAATACTTGCCATATCTTTTGTTCTTTACTCAGTGTCACTTTCCAAGCTTGCATCATATCTGCTTCAAACAAAGGAGCTTCTCCTTCTGGGCTGCTCTGACCTGCCATGAAAGTATATTTACCACCCTCATCTATCACCAATACACCACCACATTTAATATGAAATCCTTCTGCACCTCCTAAATAAGCACCATCGCTATTATTGAGCGCAAAACCATTGCGAATACTCGCATAGGCTGTTGATGTTTGATGAGCAATGGATGGAATTAGAGCAGAAGTAGCGACATTCCATTGGCTTTCTGCATCGCCGAACAAATTGGTAGTAGAAGCAATATCTCGCCAGATTAAACTCCCGTCGAGACTAAAATATTCACATTTCAAGCCCGTTCCAAGTGTACCTAGTAGCGCAGAAAAAGCACCTCCGTTTGGAGGATTTGACCAATTTACGCTAGGAATTACAGCATTTGCATCTTGCCAAGAACCACTTGTTGGGAAATTCTCATCTGCAAATAAATGTTTGAGGATTTTCCATGCAATGGCTTTACCTTCAGCATTTTCAGTGCAAGTGATGGTATTTGTAAATGTTGCTAAAAATTCAGCAATACAATTCATTCGTTTATAGCAAAGCACAAATTGTTCTTTGAAAAACTGCCATCTTTTATCTTCCTCCCTTTCTTCAATTAAGTTTAAACGAGTAGCTGAAAAATCTTCAAAAAGAAATGAAATAGGTGCGAGCAGGGCATAAGGTGCATAGATCAAATCTTGTACAGCTTGTTGTTCTGTCGCATCTAAATGACGAATTCTGCTTAATTTCTCATAAACTTGATGAGGATTTAAAGGTAATTCATACCATAACTCATGGCTGACGCTATTGTAATTGAATGGAGTTTGAGGCTCAGTAGTATTCCAAAGGTGACTATTGGAGGGTACAGAAACACTTAACCGACGATCCATGTCCGAAACATAATGCCCATTCGATGATAAGGTATTCGGTAAGAATTTCTTCGCGAATTCGAGTAAAGCAGTATTATTATCTTCTAAGCAGAATGCTTCTTGAAAAACACTTTCGATTTTATTCCAATTCCATTCTGCTAATTCTTCCTCACTGACTGAGATGTCACATAGTTTTTGGCGCAGTGCGTCTAGTGAAAATTCATTTTGATTATTCGGTAAATCAAAAGGAAAACAAACTGCATTGCTGGTAGAAAGTATATTAAATGGATTGTCTCCTGCTATTTCTTGATTGGCGAATAACCACATAAATTCTCCATAGCTAAAGCTAGAAGCCATAAACTTGGAAAGGAAATCTGCAAATCGAATGCTCTTAGTTGGACAATCGTTCCAAGTATCATTAGAAGGAGCATCATCAAAACCTGCTAAAATAGATATTGAACTGAGTTGTTCAGGTAGTAATTCTGTGAAAGCTTCATCCTCATACATTCCTTTGAATCGAGTCTTAGCATATCGTTCTATGCTTTCAATAAAGGTTTTCAATGCCCAAGTGTGGAGTGCTTGATTGCTAGCATTCGCATTAATCCAAGCTTGGTCTTTCCAAATAGCCAATATATTGGTTCTATGAACACCTACTCCGCTAGATGTTTCCGTATTACTAAGAGGAAGCCCAAAAGTTTGATGAAGCATTTTAAATGCTGCCAATTTTCGGACTAAATCAACATGTATTTGTCCACTGGTCAACAGATTTAATTCTTCACAGATGTCTCTAAATTGAGCAATACTGAAACAATCTTTTAGCTTTTGCCAAAGTCTGATAAAAACAATAATTCGCTTTAACCCTGTATTATTGGAAGGGGTAAAGAAAATATTCAGTACTTGTAAATTGGGAGGTTCACATTCTCCCAAAGGAAATGTAGCAAGCAAATTAGTTCCTACCGTAAAACTGACATAATTCCAGTTTTCAGTCGCTTTTTGCAATTCATACAATTCACAATAACTCAAGCCTGTACTTTCTAAAAAATAGCTGACATTTCTAGCTATATCTTCCCATTGTGCAGGTGGATTACTTGGATCGAATCCATAGAGTTGTAAAGCATTGTTATTGGGAAGATTTGGATTGGCTAATAGAAAATCTTTTTCAGACTGCGTGATGCCTAAAAATGCTAATGCCAATTCCTCCGCTACTGGATAACGAAGTGAATGTGCCCTGAATGGAGTATCTGCATTAGGGTCAAATTGAGATAAATCTGGATTGAATGCAAATTCATGTATGTTTTTTCGGAATTTTCTCATCATCTGGAAGCGATTTGTTCCTAAACAAGCCAAGTAGCTTTCTAAAGTATCTAGAGCATGATGATAAGGCAAAATAGATGCCGAAAAATCAGTACTTAGTATATCGGCAGCATCGGATGAAAAATTAGTGGGAATGGCTTCAAAGAAAGCATCTAGATCGTGTGCATCTTCTCCACTGAGGTTATGTCCATTCCAATCATTTATAGGGTTATTCAAAGCGACTCCGCCTCCATTAGGAGAGACAACTAGGGCTTCTAAGTTTTCATTGACTATATCAATATAAGGTATGCAACTTTCTAAATTGCTTGAACTTACTTCTAGGTCTAGTAGCTCACCTCTTCTAAGCTTTATTTGGTCGTAAAGTAGATTATTTCCTACAAAAGGATCATCACAACTGGATTCACTTGTTAGTTGTAATAGATGTTGCAAATAAACCGCTGTACTCGTAGGCGATTGGCTAGTTGTAGGGATGCAATTAATAAGGTTTCCATTATTAATTGGCGTGAAAATTGGTACAGGATTGGGACTAGGATTTGCATCTGCCGCTGCATATATATCATCAACACATATGTCTAAATTTGTAAATTTATCTAATATTAAATTACTAAAATCAGTAATGGATAAGCTTACTATATCCGCTGGTGTCAGAATATTTTCTGATTGTAGATATGAAATTACATCAGCAAGTAAATTCGGATCACTTGCCAGTAGAGAACAATTTTGTATAAGTAAATTGCTCAAAAATAAATCTTCGGCATAGCCATAAGCCACCGTGCCAGAAAGAGCAGCTTTAAATTCATCAAGTGTACAATTACTCATTGTATCCACGGATACGAATCCTCTTGCAAAAAGAGCTTCATGTATTGAAAAAACAATTTGAAGTGGTACTTCTGGCGTGTTAGGATTATTATCATCATCGTAAGTCAGCGTACTGGTCAAACTATGCAAAAATGCTAACTGCTCAATTTTTTCTTTGAGCCATGCCTGAGCACATTCATCTCCTTGAAAGGGCGTGAAATTTAGTACTTGAGTAGGGTCTAGCCCGTAAGCATTGATGTAATTCTCAATTGGTCCTAGCTGACCAAAAGTAGGTGGAGTGCTGGCTATAACAGTTGGTGAAAAAGAACTTCCATTTCCCTGTATATTAAAAAATTGCTGTGCATAATTAGCAAAAATAATTGCTCGCTCTGCGGTAGTTAAATTATCAGGGATGAAGTCTAAATCAAGAAGTTCTCCATTTGGGTTATTTGTAATATCAGTAAGATAAGCATTTTCGGCATCTGTAAACCAAGTACTCCAAGTATCTGCTGTGATACTGGGGTTTTCAAAATCTGCCACTTCACTAATGGCAGGGTCTATCTCTGTTCTAAGATAGGTGTTGTCATTTGTGATCACACAAGTCACTAAGTCCGCATGATATTCTTTCTGAGCTGGCGTAAGACCATCCCAAAATGTATCTAAAGATTCATTTGAATCGTCTGACCAATCATTTAATATTGCTAACAAGTCTGGATTACTATCAACATCACAGCTAGGAATATTTCTATTACTTATATGCAAAGCATGTAATCTTCTTATTGCCATGAAGTCGTTCACCACATTACCAGCAGAATCTGTAGGACTCGCGCTGATGTATCCTTTTTCTTTCGCATATTTGAATTTCTCTAATAATACAGCACTCGATTCAGAGATCAACGCTTCAAAGCGAACATCTGCATCCATGTTTATAGGCATTTCTGCCCCAACAGAATAAAAATAATCATCGGTTACTTCTAATGTATCTCCGAGTCCTGAAGTATTAGCACTATACAAGATAACTGCTAATTCTCGAACTTTGTTAACATCTGTAGTGCCTGGTCGCAGTGGGAAGCGAAATAGGACTTCCTTGACTTCCTTTGAGCTCTTCTGATTGATAATGGCATATTTGGCGGCAACAATGTATTGAGTGATTTGTTTAGCTATGCCTTCTGCTTGAGCATAATAGCCTTGTAGTTCCGATTCCCATTGGGAACGCATTTGTACTCTTGCTTCTTTATCTTCTGCGTCAGGGTTCTTATAGAGTTTCTTTAAGTTGTTTGGTCTTGGAGGATCATTTTCTCCTTGCGCCCATGCTAATTCTTTACTGATAAATCTGATTTCGTCTAAAGTGAGATTCTCAATAGGTGTAGAACCACCGTTTGCAGAAATAACTGCATTGACTGCACTTTTTAGATTGGCTAAGGATGGTGGTGAACCATCATTAGGCAAGTCCAAACTTGCACTTGAAAGTGAATCTTCTGGTATAGGAATTGGGATATATAGACTAGGTTTTTTATACTGCGCCCCTGGTGCTAAATCAAAGGTTAAGATGTTGAAATTAAATACTTTGTCTAATATGACACTGCCATTACGAGTGATTTCAACTCTTAAATCTTTAGATTCATATTCTCCTGTAAAAAGAGAAGTTACATCAACTACCACTGATGCTAATACAGCATCATGTAATGTCAAATCATTATAGCTTATGGTGTGTATGAGTGTGCCATTAGTAGGGCTTGAAAAGCTTAGGTCATATAAGTTGACAGAAAATGAACCATTTCCCATTAATTCATCAAACTCATTTGGCGAGAGACTAGGATCGACAGGCTTCTTTGGAAAAAAACGTAATAGAATGTACTTTGCCATAATTCTTCTGTTTTTCGGTATAAAATACCATGATGTACTAGAATAATAGTGTCAAGATAAACTGCCTTCTTACTACTTATAAAAGTCAGTTAGAGAAGGTCATATTGTTAGTAAGAGTAGGACTTTTGGGGATTATTCGATATTCAATTAAGAATGCGATCTTGGTTTAAATTTCCTTCGTTTTCTGCTTATACTATAGAGATAACTAGACCTAAAACCATTGGCTACTTGAGGCACATCTGGACGTAAACGAACTACAATTATATTAGGCATTCTTGATGTTTTTTTATGCTTGAGTTTTCTTTCCTTTTTAGGGAAATGAATCTAAGTCTTAAAAAAACAACCCTCCTAGAAAATTAGTATTTATCCCCTTCCACTTTAGCTATTTCAACGATTTCAAAATCAATGTCAGAAGATGGAGAATATACTACATGAGAATATTGTTTTATCTCTTTAGTAAAGGCTTCAGCATCCTCAATACATGAAAATAAATATTTGCTGTTAAGCTTTCTCTTATATGTTTCATATAGGCTTTCAAAGCTTTTAACTTTCTTTCTTAGCCAAAAATGAACCATTGAAGCCTCGTTATTTGCAATAACCTCATAACCAAGACTTTTATATGAAATATCTTCAGAAATTTCTTCTTTGATATTCTTTGCAATAATTAATTCGAAGGGCTCTGTTGATAATTCTGTAAAAGAGTTAGATATTTCAAGTAATTCAGTTATCTGCATTTGTTTAATATCAGATGAAATAAACTTAACGTATAACTCATTCAAAAAATCCACTTTAGAATCTTCCTGAAATCTTGATTCAGGAACTTCATTTCTACAAATGCCCCTGTAGTTATCGCATATTTTAAATTCTCCTTGCTTAAAAGGTAACCCTAGTATTTTGAACTCCATAAGCTTTAATCTAAGATTGGAATGTGAATTTGTCCTTTGTCTCCTACATTAAGGTGTTTCATCCGCCAAGGGTTAGGAGCTATATGAGGATCATCTATTCTTACTTTTACTCCTTTTTGTCTTAACAGCTTAGTGAACCGAGCCGCTTGGTCTCTGGTCATTGCACCAATCTTTCCTATTTTAAACTGATTTTCAAAAATTTTAGCATAATTAAACAAGTCATCTCTCGATGCTTTTGCTAAATCTAATCCATCAAATTTATCTATTCCTAATTCAGGCAATTTAGTGATCCTCTTAGTAGCATTTGTACTTGTTGAAAATGTATTTGTTGTTCTTAAATTTGAAGCATTAGAAGTTCCAACATTTGCTACCTTTGAAGTTAATCCACTCGCATTCTCTACCGATTTCCTTGTAATATCAAAAGTTCTTTTTGCCGAAACAGCGCTAGAACCTTGATTAAACCCTCCCCCATATGCTGCACCATATGCTATCAATATTAAATCCATCAATGCAAAGGCTTCCTTATGTTCAGCTACAATATAGGCTCTGCTGAGAAGCAATGTATATTTACCTCCAATTGAATCAACATTTTTCAACTCGCTATTGAATGCTTCGAATAGATTAGGATTTGTTTTACTCAAATAACTTCCTTCCTTATATAATCCTTCGACTGCTTTAACGAAATAAAAATAATCTTTTGTTCCTTCTTCATAAATTTTGCCTACTTGCTCTAAGATATAGTTTTCTAGTTTTTCTGCTCTTTCATTTTGAGCTTTATAACCAGTTTTTCCGACAAAATCCCAAAGGGTTTCAGTCAATAAAGAGTTATACGAAGCATTATTTCCAAATGTATCAATCCCATTATTTGCAATTTCATTTGCTCTAATATATTGGGCTGGGGTTAATTTATTAATATAATTTTCATTCTCGTTTTCGTCTTCTCCGAAAAGACCTGTTTGATCAATATATTTAATAGGATGAGAGTTTGAATACTCAAACATATTTACTCCATCCTCAATCCCAATAGGATCAGGCTTCAACCATCTCCCCAACCAAGAAATGTAATACCGCGCCCCATGATAATTCAAACCTGTTTCTTCATCTCGCTCCATACCCGTGTAGCGATAGCGTTTGGCAGTCGCTTTAATAGAAGCATTCACCGCCTGATAAGCCGTAGTCCCGTAAGGATGATATTCTTCATAAGAAATGAGCTCTCCTCCATTATTCAACTCCAAACTAGCAGAACCTAAATGATTGCTCAACTGAAAACGAACCGTTCTTTTATCGCTTTCATCATTGATATCATTTCGGCTATCTATCATAGCGATACGTCTTGTATCATCCATGATGTGCAAAGTCGTTCGCTTCAAGCCACTATATGCGCCTGAGTGCTGCTTATAGATTTCTATACCACCAAGATAGAGTCGTTCAGACTTTTTACTCACACCTCCTTGATGCTCGGTCACTTTGCGTACTCTTTGTCCTGAGGTATCATAGACATAGTAGGTCATTTCAGGAATCTCACCTTGTATATTTTGTTTGGCAACGGCTTGTAATTCATCTTTGAAATTCCATTGCATCTCTTGTAAATGAGGTAAGGCATTAATAAAGCCATGTTCACTATGATGTGGATAATCATAAGTCTGTCCACCGACTTGGGTTTGAACTAAGCGATTGGTATTTTCTTCATAGCTGTAATTTCTTGTCCAGTTGCCATTCGCAGCAATGTGTTTGGTACGCAGAATATTCCCAACAGGATCGTAAACGTATTGTTGGTAATAGTTACGCCAAGCCATATCATCGCCAGCTTGATAGCTTTTTTTGAAGTTTCGGTCGTGCCAGTTATCTGTCTGTTCAAAATCAATGGCTTGTCCAGCATGTTCTCTGCCTTTAGCTTCGGTCAAGCGATAAAGAGCATCATAAGTATAATCTGCCTTGCCTTCTATTTTTTGGTTGTTGAAGAACTGCTTGGGAATAGCTTTGTCTTCTATGGCGGTGATATTGCCTACAGGATCATAGGTGTAGTATAAATCTTGTAGTAGTTCGCCATTGCTTTTGGTGGTTTTAAGATGAATGAGTCTAAAAGTATTTTCATCGTATTGGTATTTGGTGGTCGCTAATGGATTGCCATTTGGATCACCATATACTATTTTCTCTCGCTGTCCTTTGGCATCATAATCTATATTTTTTACAAAATGTTGGGATGCAATATCCGTTTGCGTCACTTTGATTTGCTCTAGCAGTCCTGCCTCATTATAAGTCGGCGCATTAATGCTACCATCAGGTGTAATGCTTTTGGTCACTCGATTTAGTGCATCGTATTCGTTTTTGGTGCTGTATAGTTCTGCTTCTACGTCAGCAGCATTGATATTGGCACTCGTCCAACTGGGAATGTCTTTGTAGTTTTTATTGAACTGTCTTGTACTTTCTAATAGGTTGCCCTTAAAGTCAAAATGTAGATTTTGAATGATGCCTGCTGTATCATATTGTTGAATGACTTGCCCACGTAGGTTGTGTTCATATTCATTGGATTGTCCTTCTCCATAGACGATTTGTTCATAGATATGATCCATTGTCATCGCTTCGCCTCCCATTACTTTGATAGAAAGTGGTCTTTGGATGGCATCATAAGTGAAACTAAAACTATGCTGTCGGCTATCCCAACGATGAATAGGACTGCCCATCGCATTATTCAACACCCAACGCTTGCCAGCATCCATGCTATCTTGAAACACTCGATGCCCCAATAAGTCGTATTGGTATTCCATGACGGTATTGCCCCTGCTATCTATCACTGCTTTTGCATTGCCTTCGATGTCTAATTTAATAAAAGTTGTGTAAAGACACTCTTTATTATTGGCATCTTTACCATTATTCGCAATACTCAAAATAGGTCCACCTAAGGCATCCAAACAAACACAAGTAGGTGTATTGGCATGAGGCAAAGCTTTTAGGGCTGCCGATTGTTCCTTAGGATCATTAATATAATCCATTCGCGAAGCATCTGTTCTTCTTACATACCACAAGCATTCTTTGTCCAGCAAAGTATCATTCTGGTCGTAGTCTATTTGCTTCCACGCATCAAAGGCAACTTTTGTAAGGCTACCATCTGGAAAAATAGTTTTATCCAGTCTTCCTAAAGCATCATAGTATAAAATGGGTGTTACACCAATTTCCACCAATTCAGGACTGCTTTCATAACGAAAATTAGTACTAAAATAAGGCTCATATTGTTTGACAGGATTGCCCTTGTTATTCATAACGGTTCTTCCATTTCCTACCCAACGTATATCCGTACCTGTATCTTTTTGTTTGCGCTGCCCATCTTCCATATAATACGCCAAACCCGATTCTGCTTGTACTTTATTCATTGCCACATTCCCCAAGCCATCCGAATATTCAAAACTGAATTGCAAAGGGCTGCCTATACTATCAGCATGATGCTGTTCTCTAGCAATAGAAGCTACTAAAGTGGGTTGGTCACCTGTCTGCTGATAGGTATGAAAATCATAAATGAAGCGAACCGACGCAGCTTGTAGTAAGGCTTTTGCTTTTTGATTGAGGCTAGATGTATCGGTATGACTATGAGAGGCAGTTTGCAGGAGTTCTTGGATCAACTGTTTTTCTTCGGGCGTACTGTATTCCTTTAGTTCCGCCAAATGATCGGCAGGGGTGATAACATCAACGACAGTTCTTTCTTCATCGCTAAAAATGCCATTGCCTTCTACTGCCATCGCTTTAGGCATCCCTAATTCGTCTAGCAAGACGGAAGAAAGATTGGCATTCAAATCAATCATACGAGTGGGGGCAAGCACCCGATAACTGAAATGGTCAATCTGCATCTTATTTTGGATGGCATCTTCGGTGCTTTGGATGTATAAATAGTAGCCATCGTTGTTTCGCTGAGTACTACTGAAACTTTCTACATCATAGCGTACTCTTGTGATTGCACCAAAAGGGTCTTCAAAAGCGATAGGCACATAAAATCTAGATTGAATATGACTTAGATTTTCACTTCCTTCTTTGAAGTGCGTAATGCCTGACCGAATCCATAGATTACCATCTTGGTAAGGCTCGCTGTATTTGCCATTAGCAGCAATCAATTGATGGACATCTTGCCCTGCTACTTCCAGTAGACTGCCTTCTTTGGCGTACAACTGCTCTATCAAATCAGGCGTAAATGCCAATTGATAGTTTTCATAAGGCAAACCTATACTATCAAAGAAACCAAAGTCTAGTGCTTCTAATTGATTGTCCAAGTAACGTGTACTTACTTGCTCAATCAGCCTACTTTCTAAACCTGCCACTGCTGCGGTATGATAGGGAATGGGCGTAGCTTCTTGGAGGATGTTTTCTAGTTCTTCTAACTTAAAAAGACGGTCATTGGCTTGTAAGCCTGTAATTTCATAGGTTTTCACTTCATAAGGTAATCGAAGCCGATAAGCATGAGGCAGATCAATATCTTGTTGTTCATTGGAGTAATGCGCAAAGGTATTTTGGGTATAAATGATGTGGGTTTGGGTTTGAGCAGCTTTGGCAGCAGCCATATTTTGTTCAAAGGCAGACTGTAGTTGCGCTTTTTGTATAGCATCATTGTTCAAGACGTCTTCTGAAAAATCGCTGACGTTTTGAGATAAGGCTTGAAAATCTGCTGCTGCTTTTTCTTCATTTCTGCCATAGACAATAGCAGCACTTTCTAGGATTTTGCCTAATTCATCAATCTTGGTGTTGAGGGTATGCTGTATGCTGTATGCGGTAATCGGTTTCATCGCGTTCATAATGAATATTAATCGCTTCGCTTTCTTTGATTAAAAAGACGGCATATTGATTATCGTTTCTAGCTTGAAGTTGTTGAATGTTGCAGTTGTGTGTGGCAACAGTGTAGGGTTTGTATTGCTTTTTTAGGCTTGCTTCATTTCCTGCTTTAGCATCAAGGGCAAAGATTTCTTGTCGAAGCATCATTCCCTTACATGCTCTGAATGCTTCTCGGTATTCATCTCCATGTAATGCTTGGATGGCTTCACTTAGTCGAGCATCCGCTAGTTTGGGTTCTTGAATTTCAATCGGAGCATTTGGAAAAGCTATATTATACAGTTCATACCAATATTCTTGCTCGAATTGATACAAGATATTTTCTCTTTGCAAATAAGTTCCTGTATGAAACCAAGTTTTAGTCAGCACTGCTGGCTGGAATAGGGCTTCTGATTTTTCGAGTTGGTTATTGGTGTTGTTTCGCTTCCAATCAGCATAGTGTTCCGTGTCAAGCTGTTCCACTCTACCAAAGCCTCTAAATTCTCGCTCTTCATGATCGTAATAACCATGATGATAAGTATAAGAAGTGCTAAAGCGGACATCCGTGATTTTTTCTTCAACAACAAGCTGGCTGACGACTTGAACGGGAAAGGGCAGCTTAGTGATCCAAAGTATTCCAGCTTGTTTGTCTTTGAGGTAGTAGTAGGTTGAGCTTTTGTATTCTAGTGTGGTTTCCTTACCCAAATTGTTTTTGTAATGCTTGAGGACATGAGGCTTTTTGCTGCTCATCAAATCCATATAGCGCATTGGGGCTTGACTATAAGCAGGTAAATCAGATGACCAAACAATGCAGGATGTACCTGTTCCTAATAGATCAATTGCAGATAATTGAGCATTACTATCTATGGGAAAGAAGGGTTCTATTTCGTGAGCATTACTCCAAGCATTGCCGCTTAAATTGATATAGGCTTTGAATTTGTTTTTACCCAAATAGATAATGTCGCTTGCTCCTGTGCCGCTCACATCTGCTAATTGCAGAAAGCGTGGGTTGAATAAGTTAGGATGATCAAATATAGGCGCATTACTCATCGTCACTTTAGCACTAAACTTACCATAACCCATATTTGCCCAATAGCAGATTTCTCCATTTCGGATACGGACAATATCATTGAGTCCATCTCCTGTAAAGTCTGCCAAATAGATACTTTCAGTAGCATCTGCAAATACGATGGCTGCCCCTTCTTCTTCGTCTAGGGCTTTGTAGCTAAATTCGGCAGGTGAGTAGCCTCTTTTTCCATCAGCAGCATACCAAGTAAAGACATTATCATCGCTGATGAGGATTTCAGGCTGCCCATCTCCATTTAGATCAATTAATCGAGTATTAGGGTCTTGTAAATCAATATTAGCAATGCTTTCAAAAGACTGAAAGGCTTGCCAATTATTATCCCTTGTTAGTTCAAAATAGCCATTGAGATAATCGCTATTGATGACCACCTGCTTTTGTCCGTTTGCCGCTAAATCTCGAATGGAGAGTGTTCCATTGGATAATCCTGTCAAAGAAGGTTTGGGGATGACTGCTTTGGCAACACTAAAAGCCACTTCACCATCTTCATCTGTATCCCCCAGATTACTTTTGTAATACCATGCTTCTCCTTGTTCTGTTAGGATGCCCGATATACCTTCGTTGTATAAATCGATCCATTGATAGTTATTGGTCAGACCTACTGGAGCATTAACGATGTTTTCAGGACTAACAGTTTTTACTTCGGTATTCCAGTTGAGTTGTTCATACTCAAACTCCATTGGAGGCAAAGACTTTTTGGAATAGCTACCATCAGGCTTTCTAATATATCCTGATTGTGTAATGGATTGGAGGTAGGTAACTTCTGCTTGTCCTGATTGATTGATTGAGGACGGTTGATAGTTGAAATCTAAAGAACGAACAAGATAATTTTCTCCAAAAGCTTCTTCTTCATTTGTTCCTACAAATTGCTTTTCGTCTTTGAAATGATGGAACATCAATACCCTTTGACAAAGGCGTTGGGTTCTAATTTCAAAACCTGAGCGATAGTTGGAGAAAGTATCACTTCTATACTGCCAATCTTCATTTGCTAAGTGCGGAAATTGAGCATTGCTATGTTCGCCATAATCGAAAATGACTTCAAAGAAATGACTTTTATTTGTAGGAGCTTGAGGATCATAGGCTAAATTGGGATCAGCATAATAAGCTTTTTGGTTGCCATAGCGAATGCGTTTGAGATATTGATTGGTAAAACTAGCAATGCCTCTCAAACGATTTTTTTCATGTAGTAAATTGGGAACATTCTTTAGGTCTTCTGTTTTGTATTCATACTGTATCCAATTCCCTTTATCATCATAGCTAAACTCAGGTAGCCATTGAAAAATCTTTTCTGCTACTTTAGGGTCGGCGATCCTTATAGCTGGGCTTCTCCCAAAAATGGTAGCTATATTTTCTCTAGTGGTTACTTTCCAGTAAATACCGTGATTAGGATGGGTGATTTTTTCTATTCTAGCAAAACCTCCTTCTACTCTTGGTCGATAGCGTTTGATTTTATAAGCACCAACTGCTGTCAGTTTTTCTACCCACTCATCCTGAGCATTTTTTTCTAGATATGGTACTAAATCTTCTGCACCTGAAAAGAGAAAAACATCTTCCTCTAAACCATCTCTGTATCGCGGTAATTGTCGATCTGTTCTACGTTGAATACTTGGGAAATCTACTGACCAGCCCAATCCAAAAGGGCTATTGCCGCCACCAGAGTTATAGCTTAGAGAAAGGGAAGGTGAAAAGTCATTACGTCCAGCACTTAAGGGAAGAGGAATACTAAAAGTGGCTGTACCATTTACAGCATTCACTTCAAATTTTTCGTCTATGCCTTTCAATGCACCTCCACCTTTTGGCAATGCAATTTCTGGAATCTCTATTGCATTAGACTCAGTGGCTCTCTCTTGGGTGAAGGAGCTAATTGCCGATTGGCTTTGATCGTTTTGATTGACGTTTAACTCATTTGAGTTGCGGTTATCCATAGTTGTCCTAAGGGTACTGGTGAACAAATGGGTTTAATGTATCCTATGTATTGCTAGTGAAGTGTTGGTAAGCAGAAATGGCAAGCAATTTTTTGATCGTTATAAAATTGGTTTTGGCTATTTCTACTTTGGCTCTTGAAATAATAAGTTTCAAATATATAACCGTAGATATATTTATTTTTGTTGCATATAATTGCATTTTTTTGCAAAAAAAGTTTGGAAAATGGCTTAACTGCCAAAAAATATTGCCTTTACATGGCTTAAAACAAGATATTTTTGTGATTGAATGAAATTTTGTTTTCCTATTCCTATCTATGCTTCACAAACCACCTTCCCAACAAAAACACCCAGTTAAAGAACTCTTATCCGTTCCGATCTTCGACATCAAAGGCTTAAATTTGTATAGTATGCAGGGCAGACTTATAGCGATGCTAACAATCAAAGCCCGTACCTCCGTTTAGCCATTTTCTACTGTTTTTCTTGATTTTCTTCACTTGCTAAAGTGGTTTTAGATACCGCTTTGGCTCAAAAAACTGTTTTGCTATGCCTAATCTGAAGGTGCTGTTATACAAAAGCAAAACTTACAAAAATGGTACACATCCAGTGATGCTGCGGATTACGCACAATCGTAAAGCCAAATACTTTTCTTTGAATATGCAGTGTGAGGAAACGGACTGGGATTTTAATCGTTGCTGCTTTACTCGCAAGTTTCGAGACTATCAGCAGAAAAATCGGATGCTGCATTTTTTTGAGGAGAAAGCTTACCGTATTTTGGATGAATTTATCAAAGAAGACAAAGCATTTAGTTTTTTAGCATTCGAGCAACAGTTTGTCAAAAAGCCTTGCTCGACTACTGTTTTGGAATTTTTCGATGAATTGCTAGAAGACTTTCTCACCAAAGAACGGATTGGCAACTATGAAGTCTATAAGCAGGTCAAAAATGCACTGGCTCGTTTTGCAGAAAAGAAAATCTTGGTTTTTGGAGATATTGACTATCGCTTTTTGAAAAAATTCGAGACTCATTTATTTCAGCGAGGCTGTAAAGGTGGCGGTGTTCACTTTTATATGCGTACCATTCGAGCGGTGATGAATGAAGCGATTCGGCAAGGCTTGATTAATCGAGATGCCTATCCCTTTTCTACCCAATTCAACAAAGCGGGCTATTCTTTGGCACACCTCAAATCTACAGCGCAGCCAAGACCACTTTCTGCGAGTGATATGGAGAAAATCAAAACCCTCGATCTGAATGCTCATCCTCATTTGGCTAAGGCTGCCCGTTACTTTTTGTTTTCTTACTATGCCAGAGGCATCAACTTTGTAGATATGGCAAAGCTGCAATGGTCAAACATCTATAATGGCAGAGTAGAATACACCCGAACCAAAACCGCTAAAAAATACACCATCAAACTATCCGAACCATTGAATGAAATCTTGGAACATTTCAAAGGCACACATGAACGCTACATCTTTCCCATCTTAAACGACTTTCATAAAAACCAAATACAAATCAAAAACCGAGTAAGAAAATGCCTCAAACAATATAATGGTGATTTGAAAGAGATCGCCAAAGTTTTAAAAATTGATGTCAAACTTACCTCCTATGTAGCAAGACACACCTATGCCACCACCCTAAAACGAGAAGGAGTAGATGTTTCAGTAATTAGCGAAGCTCTAGGACATAGTGATATTGGCACAACTAAAGCTTATCTAGAACATTTTTCTTCAGAAGTACTGGATAAAGCAGACGCTTTACTATAAGCTTCGCCATTTGATTTCAACTTACTTTCAACTTTTCCTTTCCTACGTTTTGAACCGTCCATTTTCAGCATCGCTTTTTGATCTTTCTAATTGGCAATCTTATAAACATTAAGATTTTTAAAATATGTAGTTTGGAAAAGAAACACACTTTGCTTTTGTTTGCTTTGCCCTGCATTTTGAGGGCGATATTTCAATTTCTTCACAAACAAAAGAAATCAAATGGAAGAAACGATCTTACTCAAATTGCAGCAAATTGAATGGAAATTGGAACAATGCTTATTAGCGACTAAAGAAATCCTAACCTTCTCAGAGTTTTGCCGTTTTTGTGGCATCTCTGAAAGCTATGGCTATAAGCTGACCTCGAATCGTCAGATTACTCATTTTAAACCTAGTGGCAAACTACTCTATTTCAAAAGAAGTGATGTCGAAAAATGGTTATTGAGCAATCCTGTTCCAAGCCAATCTGATTTGCAAAAAGCGACTTTGGAAAAGCTGAGGAAAAGACGAGAATTTTAAGCTCTATTTTTTTTAGTGCTGTTCAGTGTTCAGTAGCAAGTGGCTTAGTTGACTTGTTTTCAGTTAACTAAGCCATTTCTTACTGAACACTTTTTGTTTTGAGCTGGAAGTTGATGTATAAAAAAAATTCGTTTTTTGACTCGTAATAAGCTATTAATCAGGTTGATAAATACACTTTCTGTTCAAAAAAGAGCATTTTTTAATCTTTCAAAATGCCATTTTTGCCTGTTCAGTCGGTTTTGGCTTAGCGAGCTTATTATCAGCACCTTAAGCGATTTGCTACTGAACAGCGGTTTTGATTTACTGAACACTTTTCCTTTTTTGCTGTGTTCAGCTCTGTTCAGTAAAATGCAGTATGTGTTCAGTGGGATTTGGCTTAAAATACTGTTGTTCAGCTCTCTAAGCTCATTGTTGCTGAATAGGGCTTTTTGCCAAATATTCTTTGGATAGATTTTTAGAAAAAAGAGTTAATCTACTTGTTTACAGTAGCTTGGAAGGAGAAGGACTGAACACTCCATCAGGCAGGAATTTAGGGAGTGTTCAGTAGCAAGTGGCTTAAAAATATGATTATCAGTTCAATAAGCCATTTTGAACTGAACACTGAACAAACACTATTTTTTTGTCCAGTAAGTAATGGTACTTTTGGCGATGCTTAAAACCCTTGAAATTTCGGAATTGCTATAGCCTTGCTCCAACAATCTTTGTACGACCATTTCTTTAGAAAGTCCACTCAAAATATCAAAGCAAAAGCTCTTAAGTAAGAGTAATTCTCTTTGCTCAGCAGCCAGCTTCATAGGTGTCACTTTCCTCAATACCTTCTGCAAATGATTGTAAAAGTAATCGGTGAGTTTGATGGCATTGTTGGTGGCTTCTAAGCTTACTGTCTGTGGCTCTCTGATAGACAACGACACATTCTCCATAAATTGCAAAACCAATGCTAGTCTAGGCATCAATGCCTCCATTTTGGACAAAGCACTTTTGATACTCTCAGGTAGAGTATTATCGTTGATCTTCTGATTGATAAAAGTCTCATCCCATTCATAGAAACGTTCTTGTGCTGCTTGGGAGAAGGTCAGCGTGATGGGTTCAATCTGCCCATTACTTTCTCGTTTTTCTATGCCAGTAAAGCGTTCTAAGAATAACTCGTAATCTGCTTGTGTTTTTCGGCTCATATTGCCTTTTGCGACTTTTCGTTGTATTGGTTCAGGATAAGCAAAAGCAATTCTGCTGGTAAAACCATTGATGCCTCTATCATTTTCAAATAAGCTGGGCAGTATATCAGGTTGTAAGCCTCCTAATACATTAGCAAAAGGATGATCTACTCGATAATTGTCTTCTTCATTTTTTCGATTGAGTCGGATCGCCTGGCTGCTGTAGATACTCAACCATTGCTGTTCTGCACTGCCTCGGTTGTATCTTGTTAAATCATTGATCCATGCCATTAATTCATCCTTGAAGTAGAGTAAGCCATTGGGATTGTTTTTTAGAATTGGAATTAGTGCTTCAATGGTGGCATCAGTAACCAAAAGCTGCTTGGGAGTAGGTTTGGTGATGCTAGTATCGCCATCATTGATTTGCTGCTTATAGTCTTGCCATGCTTGGCAGAATTGAGCATACAAGCCTTTATCCATTTTTTGCAGTGGTGAAATGGCAGCACTTAAAGAAGGAGTCTTGCGAATACCTGAATAGCCCACAATTGCTAACCAAAGCAAAGGACGCTCTGTCCAACCTTGCTTGATTTGGATGCGATAGCTATTACCAATCAGGCTTGCTACGGCTGAGAGTGTCCCCATTCCCATAAAGTCGGGAATGAGGTTGAGACTAGTGGAACATTCATGGATATAGTCTTGCACCAATTTTGGGAAAACTTCCAACGGAAATGGCAATGTTGATGGTGCACCTATAAGGGATGCGGCATAAGGATCATCAAAATTGTTCGGATCGTTTTGATTTCTATTCGGGTGATTTTTGTTATTATTGGGATTCATAAGTACCAGTATTTATCGATTAAACAAGTATTGGGAAATGGATTGTGGTGATTGGTGCGTATCCAAATATGGAAAGCTCCAATTTCAGCATCCTTTTTAAGGCTGCTGTGCATGATGCTTTCAATGTCTTGCCAAATTGACCACAGTTGTAAGCTAGAGACCTGCTGTTGTATTTGTTGAAGCTTAAACAGTAGGTCTCTTTGTTGTTGAATGTGGTAGGGATTGGCATTAGAACGAAGGGTGTAAGTGGAAAGTCTTTTAGCAATGCCATCTATCAAATAGCCCAACTGATCTTGAGGATTATACAGCTTGTTCATTTTCATGGTAGGGATCGTTTGTGGTTTTCAACAAAGTCAAGAATGCTTTTCCTAGAATATTTAACCATTCTTCCATACTGACTGTATTCGATCAATCCTTGATCGCGTAACTCCAATAGCTTGGTTCTACTTTTGAAGCCCAAAAAGTTGAGTGCTTCTTGAGTACTTAGCCATTCCTTGTCCAAAGCTTTTGCTGCTTTGTGCGCTTGTAAAAGAGCTTCATGAAAACGCAAGAAAAGTTCTTCTTGTAATTGTTCGTAAGCTTCTTTTTGAAATACAATAACTTCCATTTTGATTGTTTTTTGAAGTGAATAAATATTTGAATAATCTCACTGCAATCTTAGGAAGCTTTTGGCTTTCTAACAAATTGACAATCAGTCCGCCCGTGTTTAATTTTTGTTCAAGTTTTGTAAACTTTTTGTATGCGTTTTGTTCAAGTTTGCAAACTTAAAGGACACCTGAAAAAGCCACGTACTCTTTGAAAAAAGAAAAAATCTATGCTCTGCCGTCTAAGTTTTTATACTTAAAATGAGCAAGAGCAATTCATATCATCGATACAGTTTATTTAGATTGGATAAAAAGCTGAAAATCAACGCAATGAAAAATCAGAAAATTTCTTTTAAGTCCTTGATTTTCAGCTAGAAAAATTTTCAACTAGTGATGAGCTCATTTGCTTGATCGAGTATATCATGATCAAAATTGGCGAGATAAGTCTCTGTGGTTTTCAAATCAGAATGCCCTAAAGATTCTCCAATCACAGCTGGCGCAACTCCCGAAAACTTAGCGATAGATGCCCAAGAATGCCTAGACACATAGGAGGTGAGATTGGTATTAATTCCAGAAAGTTGAGCAATTTTCTTGAGGTCTTGATTGAATTTCTTGCGCCGATCTATGAAATGCTTACGCTCATGTTCAGCATCATTAAATCGGTCATGCAGGAGAATCGGAAATACGCTTTCTTTGGAGTGTGGCTTTTTGTTTTTGGTATAATCTTGGATGATTGCTGTTGCTTTCGCGGTTAACTTAACGTTATAGAGCTTACCCGTTTTTTTACGCTTATATAAAATCCGTCCATCTTGAATATTTCCCATTTTTAAATACGCCATATCAATGAAATTCATTCCTCTCATATTGAACATGAAAACAAAGAAGTTTCTGCTATGCCACATTCTTAAATTAGGATCAATTTCTAAATGAATGATCTTTTGAATATCTTCTTTAGAAATGGCTCGTTTTGCGGTTTTTTCTTGTTTTATTTTGAATTTTTTGAAGGGATATTCTTCTGATTTAAGTAAGCCTTCATCTATGGCTTTATTGATGATTGCTCGAAGTGTACGTAGATAAACGCCAATACTATTGATACGGATGCCTTTGTGCAAACAGTCTGCTTCAAAATTTGAGATGAATTTATAATTCACTTCAGATAGCTTCATTTCTTGATCTGCATTAAATCGCTTGAGCACGTTGCTACAAGTTTGATAGGTTTGAGCTGATCCAATTCTTTTTGATTTTTTCAACCTTTCGATCAACATATCAGTATATTCAAAAAGGCTTGGAATTGTTTTTTTGGATGGCTCGTTTGTCTGGAACAAGTGTGCTGTAAGTTTTAGTTTCAATTGATCAATACTGAGGGCATCTAGTTTTTCATAGTGTTTTAACAATAGTTCATTTGCTTGTGAAACCAAATAACTAATCCGAGTATTAACTTTTGTAGCATTTGGATAGCTTGATCTTACCTTATTGTCTTTTTCAATCCATTGATTTTTCTTAAAAAAATAGCCTAGTGGAATGTAGCGAGCTTTGTCTTGATGAAAGAGTTTTAGTTTTAAGGAATAGGTTTCATTACTTTTTGATCTTCTAGTATCAAAGTAGAGTTTTATACTTGCCATACTTGTGAATATTAGGATAGGAATAATCAAATGTAATTATTTGCACGGTATTTGCACGGTCAATAGCATTCAAATGAACATTAATGGATGTTAAAAAAAGATAAAACGCCCATTATTAGGGCGATTTGGAGGTTGTTGAACTGAATTGAAAAATAAAAAATCTGACTGTTAATCAGAGGGTCCTTGGTTCGAGCCCAAGAGGAGGAGCTTGAAAATCAAAGGGTTACAGAAGTGAAAATCTGTAACCTTTTTTATTTGCACGGTATTTGCACGGTCAAATTCAATTTTAGGAAGGATTGTTGCTGGGTAGCGATTAATTGAGTTCAGCTATTTTATGCTGCAATTTGAGTTTCATGCTTTCAGTATCTAGCCAATCTGCTATATCTAATTGCTTATAGAGTTGCCGAAAAGCGACAAGATTAGCATCATCCGCGTCTAATACTTCTTGATACGGTAAAACTACTTGCATATAGGTTTTCCCATTACTGATCCAAGCTTCATTGGGAAAATCTTCTTCTCGGGCCACAAAAGTGATCCCAAGATTACTTTCAGAAAGATCAATAAGGGCATCATTAAGTTTGCCCGTGTCTAAACAAGCATTTGTTTTTAAATCCATATTAGCATTTACTATCACCATATCTATTGATTTTGCTGCAATTTAAGGGGATTTTGCTTCTTAGTCAAGGCTATTGTTACCTGCTGGCAAAACTAATCTGTACCAGTACGGTTTGGCTTTTGTCGAACCAGCCAAGGGACGAGCTAAGTTTTCAGGTAAGATGGCATATCCACCTATAAGGGCTGCCTCCTCTGCTTTTACGGTTGCTATATCCCCTTTCATAATGATAACGAAATTTAATCGTTTATCGTTGAGCCATTGCCGACTGAAACCTCTTTTATTTTGACCAATTCCTGTTGTTCCATAACGATAGACTTCTCCAAGATTTAAGTAGAATTTTCCAGTGGGACAATGTTTACAAAGAAAGTAACCAGCATTTATAGCCGTCAACATATACAATTCATGCTGGGCGTATTGTTCCTGTTTTTCTGCAATCGTCTTTTCCCATTCTTCGGATAGACTAACTGATCCATCTTCATTAGTGGTAGTCGCATCCTGCCAATCTTTGGGAATGGCGAGATAGATGAAAAGTACAATTGCTAGCAAAGTTGTAAATTTCTATTTACGTTGCCATAGTTTTCTCTTTCCAAGTCCAACTTAGCATCCCATAAATAGACTTCTTCTAACTGACTATTTGGAATTTCATAAATTCCTGCTTTGATGAATTTAATGATAGAAGAAAGTATAACCTTGAATTTCTCCAAGTTATCTGCAATTTTAGCTAGCTCCTTATTAATTGGATATCCAGAGACCTTATTATTGAATGCTATGATTAGTGAAATGACAAGATTTATCTTTTTCAAATCTTCTTCTACCGAATTTATATATTCTTGCCTCGCCTTATCAGTAAATAAGGCTTTCTCAATAGCTTGTTCTTCATTTCCTGATATGTGAAGTTTTGGAATATACCTTTCTGTTAGCCAACCTGCTTTCTGAATCTCAAATTTTCGACTTAGACTTTCTTGTGAAAGTTCTGATTTATCAAACCAAAATCGCCTAATCCCTTCATTTCCTGACTCTTGTAATTCTTTTATGAGTTCATTCTGTTTCCAGAAAATCAATTTTAGATCAGGGTATTGAGCAGTGATTTCTTGGTTTAAACTATTTAAACGACCTTCTTCGGTATTGTTTTTATCCTTAGTGTTTTTGGCAGTTAATGAAGTTAAATCTTTAGGTAAGCAGACTATATAGGTTTTTAACTTTGGTCTGACTTTCTTAGCGGTAAGAATTGATTTACGAATCTGTTTTATCTGAGAATGCTCTATTTTTAGAGGAAACCATTTGGATTGTATTCCTACTATTTCTCCATTTTTTAAAACTGCGTATGCCTCGACACCACCATCTCCTCCATCACCTCGAATTGTAGAGAAATATTGTAATTCATTCTTATATTTTTTACGAATCCAACGTTCAAAGAGCTGATTACACAAAGCTTCAAAAGCTCTTTCATAAGAATCATTATAGGTGTTGATTTGTATGAAATTCATATACAGAAATACGTGGAGATAGATTATTTGTTGGACTGAGAGGCTCTAATCTATTGGCTTAAATTCATTCAATCGCCCAACTAACTGATGTACTTTAGTCGTTGGTTTTTCAATAGCTGGATTGCCTTCGGCTAAAGTTTCTAATAGATGCTTTGCATGTTTTATAGCCTGTTCCTCATTACCTTCTTCTTGTAGTCGCTGATAAATACTTTCATCGTTCTTTTGATAATTGCCCAAGATTCCTTTGAGAATATCAATATATACCGAACGAGAGATTGCTGAATCTAATAGTTGAAAATGCAGGATATACCACAACTCAAAGGCTTCATTAGAGTAAGCAGTATGGATTTGTTCTTGCTCGCCTAAAGTAACAGCGGCATTAAAACGTTCATTGGGAAAATCATCTTTATCAAACACTGCCCACACTTCATCAAAAGGGGGCTGAAGTACTTCCTCTTTTCTTTTATCCCTCAGCTCTATCCCTTTTTCTACAACATCAATAGTATTTGTTCCTTCTCCTATGATTTCTACTTTTACTAAATCAGGAGGTAAGGTATCAATGAGCGAATTAAAGTAATTGGGTTCGGTCTTTTCACCTTCGCAGACGATAAGAAAATACTGCCGTTCTGCTTGGGTTTCTGTGCTACGTTCAGTTTGATTTTGGCTTAATTCTTTTACAAAAGCAGCAAAGTCAAATTGATTCTTGTTGCGTTTTGCCATAGATTAGAAATTGTTGATAAAAGGAATTGCACCGTATTTACCTTTCAAGTAGTTAGATTCATAGTCTGCATCCTTGCGTACTTTTTGATCATTGATCTTAAAATCAGATAACGCATAAGTATTTGCCGCTCCATATCGGTCTTTTTCGATAAAATAAATTTGGTCACGTCTAAACAAATCTTTGTTCAATAGATTAGTGTCGTGTGTAGTAAATATAAACTGTGCTTTTCGGTTCTTTTCAGAATTAAAGAGCAATACAATTGCCTTTGATAATAAGGTATGAAGTCGTCCATCTATTTCATCTAACAATACAACTTCTCCATTTTCTAAAGCTTCTAGAATTATTCCAATAAGATTAAAAAACCGAATTGTGCCTGCGGACTCATCTTCATACAAGTTGAACGGTACTTCCTCTAACGCCTTATTGTCTACACCATATTTTTTGTGATAGGTATAGATTAATGATTCTCCATAAGGAGTTTGAATAGATTTCCCTGTTTTGGACGAGCGCGCCTCATTAAATTCGATCAACTCAATGTCGTTAATGTCAATATCTGCTTTTTGTAGTAATTCTAGTATTGCTTTTTTGTATTTACTGTTACCATTAGTATTCAATAATCTTTCTGTAACATTATCGTCATGCCACTCACAATCACAGAAATGATGCGCGAAAACTAACTTGGAAAACCATTCAATAATTTCCTGTGAAAGTTGACCATTTAACTGAGCAACTAAGGATAGAAAAAGTGCATTTTTTCTAGTCCATGATTCTTTTGCCTTTCCTTCGGGAAAGCGTTTAGTATCAATTTGAAATTCATCTTCTATTCTCAAAAACAAAGGATATTCTTTAGTCTTAGGTCGTTCTAGCAACCACTCTTTTACCACTCGCTCTTGAGTAACTTCAAAACCATAGCGATAGTGTGTTTCATTAAGCAAAAATTCAACTTCAAAATGACTGGCTTTCTTTAAATTGTCTTGATTCAACCGAAAAGGATCAGTTTCGATAGAATCGGTGATCTGCCTATCTTTAGCAGATTCAATCACGAAGTCAGCCATAAATTCAAGTGCATTCAGCAGCTTTGATTTTCCGCTGGCATTCTTGCCATAGATAATCGCGCTTTTTAGTAATGTATTCGTGCCAACCTGAAGTGTATTATGATCACTAAGTTCGCTCAATGAAGTCGCCCTCAAATCAAGTATGTTCTTTTCTTTAAAGACTTTATAGTTACCAACTGTAAATTTTAGTAGCATTTTTCAATCAAATTTGAGAATTAATCTCAAAAATAAACAAAAAAACAAGGGTTTAGATTAAAATAATTAGATTATAAACTTCATTTGCCATTACTTTCATTGAAATAGTCCAATGTACTGTACAAAACTAAACACTCGATTCCTCCGATAACCTGTTCGCTCTTTCAAGATATTAAGCTGTACAAAATCTTTAAGTAAAGTATTAGCGGTTGGGGTAGAAACTTCTAGAATGGTTTCTACCTCATTAGCTGTAGTCACGGGTTTTGAGAATAAATGTTGTAATAACCTATAAGAATTACCCTGTTTTCTGCCTAAGGTCATTATTTGCTGCTCAAGTTCTGATTTTAGCTGGCTAATTTTTCTAAAAGTACTAATAGAGGATGAAGAAGTTTCAATAACGCCAACCATAAAAAACTTGAGCCATTGCTTCATATTATTATAGTTTCTAACATTGGTTAAATTGTCGTAATAAATGGATCGATGTTGCTCGAAAAAGGCAGAAAGATAAAGTGCAGGTCTCGTTAACATTTGTTTGCTTACCAAGTATAACGTGATTAATAACCTTCCCATTCGACCATTACCATCTAGAAATGGATGTATGGTTTCAAATTGATAGTGAGCAATAGCAATTCTAGTCAACTCAGAAATATAGATTTGGTCATTGTGAAGAAACTGCTCTAACTCACCCATCAAATTCTGAACTTCATGATAGGGTGGTGGAACAAAAATAGCATCCCTAAGTGTTGCTCCTCCAATCCAATTTTGAGAATGTCTAAATTCGCCAGGC
Source organism: Bacteroidota bacterium (assembly GCA_039201015.1). Classification (GTDB taxonomy): domain Bacteria; phylum Bacteroidota; class Bacteroidia; order Chitinophagales; family Saprospiraceae; genus JAAUTG01. The sequence goes on from JBCCRX010000003.1 coordinate 42,707, forward strand.
AGCTTGTGTTGTCCACGCACACCTTGAAGCAATTTTTGATGCGTCTCTCGAATTAAGCGATTTGAAATCGGTAGCTCTTTTAGTCTTGCTATCGCAAAGCGCATAGCTTCAATATAGTTTTGAACTTCCTGCCAATCATCCCTTTCCTCAGGTCGGATATCTTGTTTATTTAGGAATGCTTCTTCGACGCTAGTCTGCGTTCCTTCAATCTTTGAAGATAAAGCAGCTTCTTTCGCTATATGCATCTTTATAAAGAAATCTACATCAGGAATCAATTCCGCAAAAGCATTTAACTCTCCCAACTTCTGATGTGCTTGAGCAGTAATAGCTTCGACCTCAGGATCGTCAATAAGCCATTGAGCATTGATGGAAGTGGGCACAAAGGCTTTATAATTTGTCTGTTTCACCCAATGCCCTGCTATATATTCAGATAGTCTAATTTTTTGCATAAAAAACATCTTTCTTTAACTACGAATATCTATAATTAAATTTAAATTGCTAAATTTAATTATAAAAATCCTTAGTTAAAGTTTAGTGATGTTTTCAAGTAGTCTTTATCAAAAAAAACTGCCCGTGCTTACGAAAGCAGTCGTTTTTGGTAAAACATGAATTGCATTGCTGGAAATTCTTGGTTTAAACATGGTTTAATCCATTCATCAAAGAGTACTCAAAAACGAGAACATATAAGCAAAAAAGGATTGTATAAGTGTTTGAGAAATATGCGAGATGCAAAAATCAGAAGGCAAAAATAGAGACTCAAGACCATCCTGGGGGGCGTGGGGTCGCAGGTTCAAATCCTGTCATTCCGACTTCATTATCAAAGAGTTACGTATTTCGTAACTCTTTATTTGTTTTGGTTTAAACATGGTTTAAACACATTTCGCAAGCATTTCGTGCTAATTTCCTGCTTTTCTATATTCTTTTTGGCATTTATTTCCAGTAGTTATTTCATCCATCTTGCTTAATGCCATTCGGCATCACTTCTAGTGCTACTGTTTTTGGCTCTTTTATTGCTAAATATTTCTTCAATATTTCGTTCTCCTGCTTTTTTGATTCCAATAATTGCTGCTGAAGTTGAATAATTTGTTTGCTATGTTCTTTGTACATTTGTTCAAGCAGTTTACTTTTTTGTTGAAGTTCCTTTTCTAAATTTTGTGTCTGTGTTTGAATGTGGTGTAAAATATCAGCATGATTTTCTTGCATATCCTCGTTTCTCTTTCCTTTTTTAGCATAGGCGCCAGGTCTTCCCCTCTAATCGTTTTGGCTCGTCTAAAATAAGTAGATCATAATGACCAGTACGAACTCTTTTGCCTGATTTTCTTACTATTACCTTTGATCGCTTTATCACTTTTACACAATTTTATTCTGTTTGATAACCTTGGTAACTCAACGATAGGTTTTCAGGGATGCCCTAGGTATTCAATTTATATTCTAGTAGGGCAGATGCTTTATAAGTATCTACTATTTTTGGCTATCTACAGAATACATAAAATAAGCTATCTATACGGTCTGTCGATTAAAATTTGATATTTAGTGTTCATGTCAAATTTGTGTTGCTATTTGTAGCATTTCCTCAAACAGAGAAGTAGTTTCTATACTATTCATTAGATATCCTTCTTCCTTCAAAGAATTGACGCGTTCATAATTCACTTGATCGTAATGGTATATGCTCCATTGCTTATGTTTATATTCTAGTGCAGTCAAATTCTCTATCCAATCTCCAGAGTTTAGATAGACGATAGGTTTTCCATTTTTTTCAATCGTTTGCATTTTAGGAGCGTGAATATGACCACATATGACATAATCATAATCTTTTTCGGCAGCTAGTGCGATTGCTTTATCTTCAAAGTCACCAATGAATTTTACTGCTTGCTTAACACTGTCTTTTATTCGTCCTGCTAATGACATTTCGGCTTTTCCTAATCTCGTGCGAATCTTGTTAACCAAACGGTTGAGCAAGATTAAGTAATCATAGCCTTTTCCACCTAATTTCGCAATGAAGGGAGAGTACTGGATAGATAAGTCAAAAACATCACCGTGAAAAATCCAATATTTTTGGTGATTTATCAGAAGTGTAAGTTGATTGCGAAGAAAAATATTACCTGTTGTAAAGTCTGCATAGCGACGAAGGCAGTCATCATGATTACCTGTGATATAATAAACTTTGGTGTCGCTTTCCGCCATTTTTAGAATTTTATGCAGCACCTGCGTATGCTCTTTAGGGAAATACTTTTTCTTGAATTGCCAAATGTCAATAAAATCACCGTTCAAGATGAGACGTTTTGTTTCTATACTACATAAATAGTTTAGCAGTTCTTTTGCTCTGCATCCAGAAGTGCCCAAATGAACGTCCGAGATGACAACTATATCCAATTGTCTTTTTTCCATCAATATAGTATTGTGAGTTTAGCAAACAAGTATTTATGCGTCTTACACAAATGTCTAGACTTCTTATTAATCCTGCGTAAATCACGCTTTATCAAATAGTTAGATTGTTAAAAATGCTATTGGAAAGGATAGTAGAATCTTTCAAAATTTTTGAAAGATTCTACTATCCTTTCCAATAGATAAGTCTACGATTTTACTACTTACTTCCCACGAACATAAAATACTGCCAAATTCCACCATAAGCACTTTTTACTTTGATTTGAACAGGCTTAAATTTTTCTTCCAAAACAGGCAGAATGTGACCATCCATTCGCACATGGTGCCCCCCCATATGTTTTTTGAAAAGAGGTAAGCGAGAATTGTGGAAGTCAACGACTAGTATTTTTCCACCCTTGGGTAAGTCTTCATAAGCTTTCAAAATCAATTCTCGCCACTGTGGATTAATCATGGTCAAGGCATAAGAAAATAAAATAACATCAGGTTTAGGTTGGAGGAAGTTAGCGTTGGCAGTATAGGCAGTTTGATGGAGTACTTTATGATTCGAAAATACAGCGAGTTTCTCTTGAGCAATGTGTTGCATATTGTTAGAGACATCTACACCAATAATCGTAGCATTGGAATATTTTTTGGCAATATATTTTAGATTAAAGCCTGTACCACAGCCTATCTCTGCAATGCAAAAATGATCCTTTTCTTCAAATGGAAGAAACTTCAATAGTCGTAGGCGACCAAATAGAAACGACCAACGTGTTAAATCATAAATTTTTGATTGGAATTGGTAGTAGTTGCTAATTCTTTGGTGTTGTTGAAGTTCTTCACTGATTATCTTTTTTGACGTATTCAAATGCTCTCATTTTAGTGAATTTCAGTAAAGTCAGGAACTTATTGGACGATCCCTAAATAAGTACTCGCATAAGTCCCTACTCGATCATTCCAATGTACTGCTTCTACCAACTCCTTTTCAAATTTAACTTTTTCCAACACAAAATCGGGAAAGAAGTCCACTCTTTCTGCCGCTGAACGCAGTAAGATTTTCGTTCCTTTTCGGCTATTCTTTAAAATCAATTCCCATTCTTCGCATAATGCTGCTTCACTATTTTCTGCCAACCAATCTTGATGATCTAACAGGACAAAGTGAGAATATTGCTTTGGGTTATCCTTTAAAAATTGAGTGATGGTGGTGGTATAAGTGTTGACCTTGTCAATCTCTTTGCTCAAAGTTTTGAAATTGGCTTCCTCTAAATATTCGGGGCAGCAGTCCTGAGTGTAAAATCCTTGAAAATAGACTCGCCAAAAGTAGTTTTCTTGTGCAGGTAAATTAGTAAAAACATGACCTGTACACGCTTTTAGGAAATCCCAGGTACCATTTTCATAATCATGGATAAATAATTGCTGTTGGCTTTTGGGTACACCAGCAAGGCTCATTACCGCATGACGGTTCATCGTCCAAACCAATAGTTTGGAATACAACAGTTGTTCAATGCGCTGATAAATTTGGGCTTGTTGTTCTAGACTTGTTGCTTGAAAAAATTGTTGAATAGTAGTATTCAGATGTTGCTTATTCTTTATATAAATATTCGCTAACCAAGCAATTAAACCTGAAGTACCATAAAAATAGAAAGAACGACGTAAACCTTTACCATTGAAATAGCGGAGATGTTGATCCCAATATTTTTGCGCAGATAACGGCAAACGAGGACGTAGATAATCTTTGTAAAAATGCCGAAACCCTTTCATTTTGCCCTTGCCAAAACACTCGAATAAATGGTGGTGCGAATCTATTTTAAAAAAGGCTTTTTTTAGTTCCAACAAAGCATTTTGGCGTGGATTCATATCAATACAATGAATGCGAGCAGGACATTCCAAAAGATAAGATAGTGCATTACAACCTGCACTCGTGATCATTACTACTTCACTTTCCTCCTCCAAGTGTAATAATTCCTTATCACAACGTGGGTCTTCCCAACAAGTATTATAGACCAAGTTATTGCCGTGAATTTTTCGAAATACCCAGTTTTGAATTTTTTGTCTCATGTGTATGTAATCCTTGATTTCTCAAAGCACAAAAGTAGAAGCTACTCATTATCTACAATTCAACTGGAAGTTACGATTTGGTTAAATGATAGGGAGCAGAAGTTATGACTTTATATCATCAATTTATTTCAAAACGATTACTATCAGAAACTCTAAGCCGCCTTGCTTCTCTAGTAGTTTACAGTGGTACAGAGTATTTCAATGTGGTATAGTTCCACCGCATTAATTTTATTGGTAAAAGCTAAGAGCTTGTTTGGAGTAGACGTATTTCGAGAAGCGTGAAGAAACTCATATCTTATTAGGGAATTGCGATGACAGATTTAAACAAGAAAATGCCATAAACAAAAGAAGGTCAGATACAAGTACCTGACCTCTTTAAATTGATATTATTTCTTAAACGACTGTTGAAATGACTGCTGAGAATTTTGTCTCAGGTTTAATCGTTGATTATCAGTTTTTTACGACAGCCTTTCGTGGTCGTTACTGAATCAACCCTTTTCTCTATTAAAATTCTGTAAATCAGCCTTTTAGGTGTTATGACTTGATGAAGGTAACTATTTCGGTACAAAAAATAAGGACTTTTTCTAAAATATATAGATTTACGCCCAACTCAAAAAGCTGTCTTTTCGTTACATAAATAATTTCATCATTTTTTAACGAAAGACCTTACTAACATGGTTTCTCCTTCCGAACTACAACCTTCTAATTTAAAATTCCAGTTTGATAGTGCTACTTTTTTTATTGCTGCTAAAGACTTTTGCATTAATGCTTTAGACGGCGATTGGGGAAGTGCCTTAAATACTTTTTTGACAGGAATAAAAACTGGATTTTCAAATGATGAGTCACCAGAGTATCGAGCATGTTTGCTATTAAATAATACCCTTGCATCTACTATTAAGTCCATCCTATCAGATGACCCAAATCATCTGAAAATAGTTAACGAACTAGCAAATGAAAAGACCAGAAAAAAAAATTACACAAAAAAACTTCTTGCTCAATTCAAAAAAATAGAAGTTTCTATTGATCCTGATTTTTTTGATACACCGCATACACATACTTTTACAAAAGAAATAAGAAGCATTTTCAGAAATTGGCTTATTCAATATCTTCAATTTAGTGAACACCAAGCAGATGCTTTATCTTCTACCCTACCTTACCGATTCACACATCATCTTTCCAAAGAATGGAGTGGTAATGAACAATTTTACGAAGCATTAAAAACATGGAAGGATAATCCATTTTTCCAAGCCACTAAGAAAATCCAGCAACAAAATGCTTATAAGGCTAAACTACTTGGTAATTATGCACGCTCTGCTTTTGACGATCCTAGAATTGCATTATCGGAAATGTACCAAAAGCCCTTTTTTAGAATTCATAAAAGGTGCATTGTAGAGGAAAAAGAAAAAAAATTCTATGAAAATGATAACGCAAGTAGCTTAGAACGCCAAGATGAGTTTCTAAAACCTAAACTAGATAAAAATATTCATGAATACCTATTGAGCTGGATATGTGATAAAACACCTATCGGATTAGAAGCAGAACAACAGCATTTAACCTTACTATTGGGGCAACCAGGTCAAGGTAAAACTTCTTTTTGCTATTATACTATCCACCAATTATTGGATCAATATCAAGGTAAGAAAGAGCATGTCTATTTTGTTAAGTTAAAGGAAATCACAAATTTCGAGGACTTAATTAAAGAACCTATTGAAGTCTTATCCAAATTTATCAGCAAAAAATTATATGAAGAAAATAAGGTAATGGAAGTTGACAATTGGAAAGATGCATTGCTCATACTGGATGGATTGGACGAACTCTGTATGAATAAAAGCCTTTCTAAAGATCAAGTCCACAACTTTTTAGAAAATTTAAATACTAATTTACAAACTGATGCTAATTATAAATGGAAAGCAATCGTCACGTCTCGATACAACTACGTCAATTTGAATGAATTGTCAGGAAGTAAATTCCTCATATTGCGTTTGGATGAATTGAGTCTGGAGCAGCAAAAAGATTGGCTATCCAAGTATAAAAAATACTACCCTGATGCCAAGTTAGATAATACAAAATTAGAAACGATAAATGAAGGAAATGAAAAACAGCACCAAGAACTTAAAAAATTACTCAATCAGCCTATTTTACTTCAGATAATAGCAAAAGCGAACTATGATATTGATGAAAAAGCCAATCGTTCTAAGATTTATAAAAGTCTGTTTGACAGTATTTTAGAAAGAAAATGGGACGATGAAAGTATTAGGAAATTTAAGAGATTAACCCCCTACTATCGTAGATTTCTAAGAATCCTAGCCTTGCATATCTATCAAAGCGAACATGAATATGATCGCCGATCTGATTTTGAAAGAGCGAATACTGAGCTTAATAAAATAGTTGATAAAATTAAAGAGAAATCAGATAATAAATCACTTAGTATTCAAGATTTAGTAAAGGATTTACTAGTGAATTTTTATTTTCAAGAGGTATCAACAGAATCAGAAGACCAAAAAAGAATAGAGGAAAACGAAAATTTTGCATTTGAATTTCTTCATAAATCTTTGCAAGAATATCTAGTTGCAGAACATATTTGGGAAACTATTAAATCTAAATTATTTCTAAAAGACGAGGAAGACTATATAATAGATGACGCAAGAGGGATGTTACAAGTTATCTATCCTCTATTTTCTACTAAGTTTTTATCTCAAGAAGTACTTGATTACATTCGCGAAATTGCCGTAAATGAGGAAAAAGACAAAGTTTTCTTAATGAAAGAGCGCCTATCTTCTCTTTTTCCAAAACTATTGGCAGTCGATTTTTTCATTAAAGACCAGTTTGAAGGAAATGCTCTATTTGATGCCGTATTATCTGTTTTTCATGGATTTTGGACGGTCTATTCAGCAACATTTGAAATAAAAAAACTGCCTTCTCCATTAAATGACTATGATGCTTATAAAACAGCACTTCAAGAAGCATTAAACTCTAGTTTAAGTAACCTTAATTCAATAAAATTTGCCCATTTTATCACGCTACTACAACGACTGCATCCACTATCTTTAGTTTTAAGTCATCAAGACCTTAGTGGAGCATACCTTAATGGAGCATACCTTCGTGGAGCAGACCTTCGTGGAGCATACCTTCGTGGAGCATACCTTCGTGGAGCAGACCTTCGTGGAGCA
>JBCCRX010000004.1:0-47535 GCA_039201015.1 Bacteroidota bacterium
ATGTTGTTGACCAAGTCAAACTCAAGGATACGTTGCTTAAAGTCTCCAATTTTCTATTTTTTTAGGATATACCTAAAATGCGGAACAATAACTCAACTTTCGTAAAATTGTATCTTTGGTCAGCGGTTGAAAACAGCTGTTGCGAATTACTTTATTTTTCTATTATGTTGTTTTCGATTTAGGGTTTATCTATATTTGCCGCCAATTTGGGAAAGGTCGATTCAGACTAAAAGCGATTTTCGGTTGCTCTTAAACTGAAAAGTGGAAAAGACGATGTAATTGACCAAGGCATCTTGTTAAGGCAGTGTGGATAGGAATAAGCCTTGTTACCATTTTAAAAGGTCGCGTAGCTCAGCTGGATAGAGCATCTGCCTTCTAAGCAGACGGTCATAGGTTCGAATCCTATCGCGATCACCAGTATTAATAGTGCCTCAGAAAGATTTATCTTCTGGGGCTTTTTTCATTTGCACTTTTTTTGCACTTTTTTCTCAACTTTAGAGAACTCATTAAAATTCCCGATCTTTATTTTAAATAAAGGGTTATGCAGGTTATTTGCCTAGAGGAAGAAGCATTTTACACACTTTTGGAAAAATCGATTGAGTATTTAGAAACCAAGCGACAAGGAACTCTGAGCAAATGGATAGGGGAAGAAGAAGCGGTTGCCATGCTAAACGGTATATCAAAATCTACTCTTCAACGCATGCGCAATAACGGAGATATAGGATACACCCAACCAAGCAGAAAGATTATTTTGTATGACCGTCATTCAATCAATGATTATTTAGAAAGGCATTCCAAAAAACCACTGTACTAATGAATGGAGAAATAAAATCGGATAAAGACTACATAGAAGCTTTTAACCAAGGATATGAATTGTCCAAAGAGCTTGGTCTGAAGCCTGAAATTTTAAAAGACATAAGTGCTGGCAATAATCGTATGCAAGCAATGAAAGAAGGTATGGAACAATACGGTCAAGAACTTACCCAAGAAAAAGAGAAAGATATTCTCCCGCCTTTTGACTATGATAATCTGGACAATCACACCATCGATTTAGAGACACCTGATAAGTCTGACGATAAAGGAATGGATATGGATATTTAAAGGGACCATTTCAGGTGCTTGTTAGTATTCAAGGAGAAGTTCCATTCTCAGCGCACGACAAAGAAAATACTATCTCATAAAAGTAAAATCAATTTAAGAGATTGGAAAAAATACATTTCAAGCGTGGAGCTAAACAATTCACTCTATAAAACAGATGTCTTTCTAAATCTAAACGAGCCAAAGTAAAAAAGCTTTCATCATAAATCCCTTCATACCGAGCTATCAGGGTAGGGTGCTCTCCTTTTTCCTTAGGATGCCATTGGATTTCAATAACGCAAATATTATGTACATCGTTGAAGTCATAAGCAAAGCTGGTGATAACGGAAGGATTTTGAAAGTGTCTTAAAACCCAGCTTTTGATTTCTTGGTCTATGTAAAGGTTCATTGCCGAAAGGTAAAGAATTTTGAGTGCGTAAATTGCTGAAGGGACTTATCCGCAATGATTAAAAAGTCCTGCCGCTTTAAGGAAGGATTGGCAGAGGTCCTTAATATTTGCATCGAAATACTGTTATGTTTGGAGGAAGATACCTCTGAACGTAGGAATACGTAGCACGTGGTAATTGCAATGAGATTCGTGAGGGATGTTCTACTACAATGTAACTGAACTGTTTGTAAAGAAAGCTAATTGGTCAAGGTGTTGTTAATTGATTCATTTTAGAGACGACTTTTTCCTTTTCTTTTAGTTTTAAGCGTTTTGTCGCTACCATCAACCTACTTAAATTCCTTTGATATAAATCATCGAATTCGTAAAGCTTGCCATCCTTAAAGCTTCTAAAAGAGCCTTTAAACAAAACATAGAAATTTTGCACATTGCTTTCATCGACTGGAAGGATATCAAATTTCATCTTGAGGCAGGAATTAGCAGGAATTGTGTCAAATCGGTTATTGGCAATTTTATTGGAGTAAATATATTTAATCTCTCCATTTTCTTTATACTCTAAAAGAGTTGAGTAGCTCAACTTAAAATCATAGATAGAGGTGCTAAAAGGATCAGAAGTAATATTATATTGTATTGTTCGATTAGATTTATTTAGATTATAGCTGATACCACTATAGCTTAAATGGAACTCTGGTTCTTTGTCAAGATTTTCAATATCCCTTTTTACTATAATTGGCCTTTTTGCTTTGTCATCTTCATTGTAGTAAATACTATCAATTTTATAAGTGCAATAAATTCTGTCAGCTCCCTTTAATTGTAAAGTATCCCTGATGTATTCCAACCAATCAAACCGTTGGACTTTGACACTGTCAAGACTTCGAACATAGCTTAAATCACACCCTGAAAGTTTTGCACCACTTAAATCTCCCTTTTCAAATTCAGTGTATCTTAAATCGGCGTCAGTGAAATTTGCATTTCTGAAATCCATGGAGTAAAAGCTGGATAAAAACAAGTCGGCGTTTCTGAAGTCCGCTCCTCTGAAGCTTGATTTAATAAATATGGACCCCTCTATTTTAGAGTTTATAAATCCGCTACTATCGGCATGTATTCTATCAAATACAGCTGTGTTGATATCATTATCCGACATACGTGCAAATTTCATTTGTACACTATCAAAATGAACACCTCTCATGTTTGAGCGGTGAAATGAACTTGAAACTAAGTTTGATCCTTTTAGCCTTGCGCCTCGTATATCGGCATCAAGGAAATAACTGTTCTTCAAATCTGAATAAGTAAAGTTTGCACCAAAAAAGATTTTATTTTTGGAAGTGCTATCAATTTTCATGTGGGCCAAAGCAATAAGTAATTGAGCCCTTTCGGGACTAAGTGCAATGTCTATTAGACTGTCCCTTTCAAAATAATAATAGGGTTTCATCGCCCTACTTAAAACAATTATTCTCGAAATCAATGGATCAGAAAGCACTCTTGCGGAATTATTATTATCAGTTAGCTCTTCACTTATATCACTTAGAACTTCACCCATTATGAAGACCTGTGCTGAACGTCTTGAAGATTCCATCAATTTGGATTGGATATCAAGTTGTTCAGTCTGTCTTGCAACTATATCATTTTGCTGTTGAATTAACTTATTCTGTTGCCATAAAAAATAAATAGTAAATAAAGTCACAAGACTTCCTGCTCCAATAATAACGGATGTTGGCGAGGAGAATAATCTCCAAATTAAAGCTCTACTGGCAGCTATTCTTCTTACGTCATTAACATCACCACCCCATTGTCTTTTTCGGTTTAAATAATTTGAAAGGAGTTTTAAAGGCCGATGTTCTTGCTCAATCAAGTTTGCCTCTAATTCTTTTAATCTTTCTTCAATCTTAGAATGTTCTGATTGTTTGCTGCTCAATCTTGTTAGTTGATTTTTTTTGATACAATTTAGGAATTATGATCAACAATTAATTGCTAAAATGTGTGTTTAGGTAATGAATGGCTAATTGTGTTTTTATTTTAAGACGTGGGGATTTAATGCCATCACAAACCGCATGGCTAATCATCCAACTTTTTAAACACTAATGTAGCTTTATGCTGTAGGAAAGCTTCAATTGCTTGTATGAAGGCTTAACGTTTGTCATTCTTTGCGTTTGCTACCTCTCGAAATCATCGTCTAAGGTTTCCATTATTGGAAGAAATAAAATTGTGTAAGCTTTTCTTTTGTGCGTCAAGACCAAGACCGCTATTACCCTGCAGCTTAGTTGACATCCTGTAGCGAGAAATATAGTTTTTCATAGGAACCGTAATAGGTACATATACTTTAATGGGTTATTTAATGGCTTCAAAGCCTCAGTGATAAAAGACTGATTATTATTTGGCAGGCTTTTTGGAATCTCTATCTTAGATTCAATGAATCAATAAAAGTATTTAAAACGAGAAAAAACTGAATAGATAAATATTAAAACATAAGCATTAGCTAACGAATTCCGCTCAACCCGAAAACTGGTAATTTTCTTTGACCCGAGCGGAAGGCAAAAAGGCTAATGCCCGCGGCTTATGGCGTGGGCTTAGTTGTTGTCTTTGGGTCACGGTATACCAGTACCTCGGGTTTGAAGCACACTAAGTTTCACGCTTTTTTTATGCCGTATGAGAACCAATATCCAACACATCCGTCCGCCTTAAAGATTGACCAGTCCCCAAGCCCTCGTCCTTATTCCTACCATTCGTTCAATCTTTAAATTTTAAAAAATGACATCAATATTAAACAACACGTATAGCCATATTTGGGTCTTGACCGCCCTGATACTATTGGCCTCTTGTAAAGAAGCAAAACCGCAAACGCCACAAGAGCGAGAAGATGCTGAGAAGGAGCGTCGAAGACAAAATGTAGAGCAGTTCTATTTAGGCGCAATAAAGATGTGCCAGAATACAAATTATCAGCAATTATTTGGAAAATACCGTGAAATGGGCTCTAGCTTAAGAGAAGGGACCTGCTGTACAGCAATGGTGCCACAGCCTTATATAGACCCATACGAATACTATATCGAGATATTCAAGGAGGACAGGTCCATATTCATGAACTATTCAAACCCGTTTGAACTCCAAAAGATACGTGAAGACCTAGAGGAGGAAAAAGCACTTATCAAAAGAAAGGCCTTGGCAATTGATGCCAATAATCTGGTTCATGAGACAACCGGGGCCTTTGTTAAATATGATGTCGGTTCCGAAGAATTAAAAATCAATTGTTCCAGTGCCCTATCATTTCCAGGAGGTGCTTTTTTACGTGGTCTGAAGGGAGTTGATTTGGTCAATCTTTCAGGTGAACTCAGTATTCCTTTAGACCCTAAAAGGGCCGAGAAACTTTTTAATTATTACAAGAGGAACTATGCAACAGGTAAACTAATCCCGTTTTCCCCTCTTAACATCCGTATCACTTACGGATTGAAGTTTCCTGAACGGAATACTAAATTTTCCAATTTTGATGGCATTGTAAAGACATTGGAGGTCTATCCAGCCGACAACTGGTCAGAATTGGTCGCAACTGTAAATTTTTGATTTATGATAAAAGATAGAATAAATAAAAACGGTCTGGCGATATTTTTAATACTCTTGAGTTCCCTGATGATTGGGTGTGAAGAGATGGGAAATGAAGGCGAGGAAGAAGAGCCGATAGAGGAGGAAGAAGGTTGTGCCTTTAACCTTATTACCCAAGAAGCTCCCTTTTTAAATAGGGAGGAACATGCCTCGGTTTTCTTTGATGGGAGGATTTGGGTCATTGCAGGCCAACAAAGATTTTCCGATGGATTCAGTGATTTAAAAAACGATGTCTGGTCTTCGGAAAATGGAGAGGATTGGACATTGGTAACCGATGATGCCGCATTTGAACCAAGACGTAATCTATCCCTAATCGTTTTTGATAACAGACTTTGGGTTATAGGGGGAAGTGGCTACCGTCCAGGCACGAGAGAGCCCTTTGAAGGACTGTCTGATATTTGGAATTCAGTGGACGGCATAACATGGGAAAAGGTTGAAACCAACGTGGATTTCATTACTTTGTCATTACAAAATACTGTGGTTCACAACAACAGGATTTTTATCCTCCGCGAAGGGTCTGGGACGATACAGGAAAGTAATTGGTACTCCGATGACGGTAGTAATTGGACCGAGATACCGATAAATAATGATTTTCCCTTAAGGCAGGGTATTACCACAACCAGTTTCAACGGTCGCATTTGGATGATAGCTGGAAATGGTTTGCCGACAGGCGATATAGGCGGTTTTGACCTAATATGGAACAATGTATGGAGTAGTGCGGACTGTATATCATGGGTCGAGGAAAATAGTAATCCAGCGTTTTCAAATAGAACGGAGCATGCTGTATCCGTTTTTGATAATCGACTATGGATTTCCGGTGGTAGAGGTGATGACGGTCAGGGTTTGAAATCAGATATTTGGTCGAGTTCTGATGGTGTTGATTGGACCCTTGAATGTTTGGAAGCCTTTAGCAGTAGACATCGACATACCATGGTAGGAACCAACAACAATTTATATGTTATCGATGGCGCATCTCTGCCAATACTTTCTGATGTGTTTTCATTGCAATAGAAGTCTTAAAGCAAGTTTATTCAAAGTCATCTGATGGAGACGGGCGTTTGTCCGTCTCCATATCTTTATAATTTTCTTTGAACTCCTCAAGGGTAAAATCATTTTGATTAAATATCCTATCACTGGTCTCCTCATCCATCGTAATATCAAGGTCTATATCTTTATCTTGGGGAACGTCCTTTTCTATCATATCCATATTGGGTTCTGATTTTTCTGGTTCATTGAAAATTTTCTTTGAAGTCTTGTCGTCCATGCGGATGTCCAAATCATCTTTCTGTTCTAGTTGTTTCTGTTTTTCTTCCTGGTAGTCCAATAGTTTGGACTGTCCGTTGTTCTCCATAAGAAGGCCAATTTCGTCCTTTTCGTATTCCTTTAGTTTTTCAGAATATTGGTCAAATCCGTCCTCTTTAAAATTCTTTTCAATACTTTGATAGATTTTGGCATCATAATCTCTCTTAGTTTTTTCAATATTATCCTCGTAATGGTCTTGTGTAGATTTATCTGTTTTATCTTGCTTTGGTGGCTTTATATCACTTTTCGGCTTTGGGAATGGTTCTGGTTTAAGTGAGCCACCTGGACGGTTATGGGTGAGCTTATCGATAACTTCTTGTTTTTCTTTGACCAGTACTTGGGTGTCATGATAACTGAGGGCCAAATCCCTTAATTCCTGTAGCTCTTCAAGCTTTTTTTCTCTTGTCATAATTTAATGGTTATGATATTCTTAAGCTCATAAAATAGTTAGGCGTTCCATGAAATTTGAAGAATTAGTACCCCCGTTCCACAATGAGTACGAAAGTGAAAATCTAGACTATGCCGATAAAGCACGGAAAATCATTTGTGATGCACTTGGTTTTGAACCTGACTTAAAAGCTTCGCGCCTCGCTGAACTAAATTTACGAAAATCACTCAAACGATTTGATGCTGGCGAACTGGACGAAAGACAGATTAAAGTGCATATCAGTCAGTTCTGTAATATTGTCAAAAAGCGTGTGCTCAGCAAAGTGCCGGAACAAGCCCATTTGGTTAATCAGGAAGAGGTCGAAAATTTTACCCTTCCGCCTCGTCAATAAGGCTATCCATTACTTGATTGAATATTACTTTCCTTTTCATCAAGGAAATCATTGACCCAGATTTCATTGTCTGTTGTGAAGGTATCTTCAACAATATTATAAAGTGATTTCCTTGTCTCTTCACTTTCTGGAAGCTCAATCGGTAGATAAATCCCTTTGGTATCTTTTTTTGATTTTCTTCCTATGAAGACGTCATATTTCATGTCATTGGAGATTTTCTTATCAATATTGTCCAAGACCCAATCCCGACCCATTTGGGCCTTATTAAAGTTCCGAGCCATAAAGGAAATTCCGCAAATCAATAAAAGCGTTCCAACAAGATTAATCCCAGGAATAAAAGATAATAAGAAGCCGAGGGCGATAGGAACGAGAGGTTCAAGAAGCACACGAACGGTATAGTGCGAAATCTTAAATCCAAAAATTTCTTTTCCGATGAGGTTCCACCAAAGGGGATGAATTTCGCCGTCCGATAGACTAAATCTCTTAAAATCATAGGTCGTGCCATATCTCTTGATTTCTAGACGGTGATAAATCGACATCACTAAAAAGGCTAACATGAAAATGAAAAGAAGTAGAAAAGAAATACCAGATGGCCTTTCGGGAAAACTACGTTCTCCCAGCTGGCGAGCAATCTCCCCTATCGCGAGAACAAACCATGAGTAGATTAAGGGAAAAAATATCGATACCACAAAGAATATCCCAATGGACTGTGCTAGGGTGATATAGCGCTCCCCGAACTTGCGCCTCATAAAAACTTCGACGATGGCGCTTCCATGGGATGCAAACAACATAAAGAACCCAATAATAAATTCTCTTGCTGTATTTCTTCTCCCCTGGTTGATTTCAATAAAAATGTTCCGTTTTTCTGGATTGTAGTTGTAATACTGACTTTCTGTGCTCATATCTGTGTTTGGTTTATGGTGAACAATGCGTAATTCTTCGCTGTGCTTTTAAAGGGGATGCCTTGTCGGTGGACAACCACCTCTACCCAAAAATCATTGATTGGACCTCCCGTTTTTTGCTGGGCAAATTCTGACGGTTCAATCGTATAGAGCATATGTTGGGAACTCCCTTCACTGAAGCTAGAGTTATCGCCCATCGATTGACCTTCACTGCCGACCCATTTTAGTTCCTTACCGATAAGATTGGCGGCATATTCATTCGTCTCTACATCAGAATTGGCATGAAAGAACTTTGTTCCCAAGTTTCCGGCCAAGGCTTTAAAGTGATACGACCCCCTTTCGCCCCCACCAGCGTGTAGGGAATAGTTTGGTAAGTTCTGCGTCAAATAGACTGTACAGGCCCGATAACTTCGTGCGGTTGATTGGTGGTCAATATCGTGGTCATGAAGAAAATAATGTGCCTCATCGACCCATAAAAAGGTTGGTCGGCTGTTGTCGCGGATTTGTCGTCTTTGCATGGCCCGTTGCCAGACATATTTGAAAAGGATTTGTCCGTCCCTGCCTATATTCTCATAGATGAGATAGGGCAAGTTAAAAACGATGATTTTACCCTTTATGGTATCTTCGGGGGTTATATCGGTTCCTGTGTTAAACAAGGTGTACAGTGGGTCACGCATAAAACGGTCACCAAAGCCAAAAAACATTTGTTCGACAATACTTCTTGTTTTCTCGGAGAGGTAGAGCCAATTACCGTAAAAGAAATCCTCAATGATATGCAACCGTCTGGCATAGTTGTCGGCTTTTGTTGATTTTGGCGCAACACTTAATTTCTTAGCGGCATCTTCCATCAACAAAAAGCATTGAGATGTTTTTCGCCAAGTTGCACTTTTTAAATCCTCTTTGCTTTTGGGTGCGGTTTGAATGATTTTATAGATATGCTCAAACTTGATTTTTTTATGGGTCAAGAGGGCCAAATCAACGGCATTGACAAGAAGCTGTTGTAATGACGCATCCCAGAACGCTTTGTCGCTTTCTTGTCCTTCATTCGCTCCCGCTTTGATGACCGTTTTTAGTGTATCTGCAATATTGTGGGTAATCCCTGTACCCTTATCGGGACGGCTACTTTCGTAATCAAGGAAGTTAAAACAGACATTGGAATCCTGGCCTATGATGACCAAATCCTTTTCTCTGTTATATTTCTTGCAATAGGATTTCCAAAGGTCTAATTCCTCTTCTTTTGCCGTGAGGACGAGACCACCAAACTCTTGCGTTAAGTATTTTTTAGCCAATAATGCGCCAGAGCCAGATGTCTTACCTGAACCAAGGCCACCCAGGATTAAAACACCCTCACAGGCATCACGAATTGTAAAAGGGTATCCCATGGGCCATTCAATCAATGGCGCATCTAACATTGTTGGCATTGGCTAGCTATTAAAAAAGATGTAGGAAAGCTATTTTAAGAGGCACTCTAAATGTAGGAAAAATCTAAAATAAAAAAAGATATATTTACAAAAACTGTAGGGTAAGAATTTAGGAAACAGGGGTAAGCTATGCTTAGGGGAGATGTCTGATTACTTTTAGCTATGTATAACAGGGATAATGAGCACTGAAAGGTTTGACAAAAAATAACCTTAATTAAAAAGGTTAATTAGCAGAAGTGAGATTTCATAAGAGAAAGATATTATGCATCCAAATCATTATATTCAAACATAATAAAAATTCTCTGGCGATCAATATTTGTCTTATCATGACCATGGTAGTATGGAGTATAATCAGCTTCGGAGTCCAGAAATCCTAATTTTTCATATTTGAGTAAATCTTGAATGTTATTCTCTTCTTTAACTTTTGTGAATCCTAATTCTAAAAGTAACTTCTTTATTAATGCATTATGTCTATCTACCTCGACAAAAAGATGCGAATAATCGCACATAGTTTTTCTGATAAGCATACTTGAATAGCCCTTACCTCGGTACTTTTTAAAGATTGCAAGTCCTGAAAGCTTTCCATTTGGTTTTAAAAAAATGGTGCCGATTAAATTTTCTTGATTTGTATTATCATCTGAGAATAGTAGGTAAATTATTAATTTCCTTTTGTCTATTTTTTGGTTATAAATATTATCTCCCCAATATCTCCTTTCTCCATAACATTTTTTCATAAGATTAAGAAAAGGTGTTCGATATTTTTGAAAATTCTCAAACTCATTGGGTAAACTGAGATTGTATTTTAATATTTTAACCATACCACTAATAATACATGGAATTTTCTTTTGTTTTCAATGATTCAATTTCTTCTATAAAAAATTCTTCCATTTCTCTTTCCTGAGTAATGTCAAATAATATCCAAGGCGATTGATAGTTTTCTTTTCTAGAAAGTTCATTCAACGATAGAAATAAATATTTATCGTCAAAAACCTGAAACGTATAATTGAATAGTTCTTGGTGTAGATATATTTCAATTTTTGAGTCTTTGTTCCTTTTAGTCTTTGCTAAATCTTCAATTTCTTTAATAGAAAGGTTTATTTTGGAGACCATGTTATTTTCGTCATATTTAGGTATTAATTGAGTTATTTTACTAATTAAATCTAATTGTAACGGATCTGGTAATATAACGGTCAGATTGGCATTCTTTTTTTGTAACATGGTTTCAATTAAACGCCTATTCTGATTAATCCATTCATCAAAATAAAACGCTACGACAGTTAAGTTCTTAGATGATTTAACAAAACTCTCCCATTCAATATCTGAATAAGACGTGTAGCCATTAATCAACCAAGCCGGAACATTTTCATCTCTTTCATTTATCTTGCTGACCAGAGCATTTAAATCAATACCATTTCTAATGAAAACAAAATAAAGAACAAGAAAGATTAATAAGGGAGTAATAATGTTAACTAATATAGAGCCACCCAACTTGAATAAATCCCATTCAAATAAAAAAGCGTTTAAGAATAATAGGGAGGCAAGCACTACAGAACATAGAAGAATAAAAAGGAATCTCTCAACGTTAGTTTTTTTCTTGGCCACAGTTTTATAAATATATAGAGAAATTCTTCAATTGTTAAAATTATTAACCGTAAGGTTCACAAATAAAAAAACGCGAGCGAAGCGCTGCAAGCCCCAAAGCCTTACCGAGCTAATACTATGAAATGCCTATGGTTGTAAAATGGGATTATCCACGAATGGATAACCCCAAGAGCCTTAATATTCGCAAGATAACATGGTTTTCAAGACACGTCTGGTCTTGGAAAGGTCAGAAGGGTCATTGCTAAGAAATTCATAATTGATATCATAGTAGTCAATTTTCCAAAGAATATCAGTTTTGTTATCTTCTAATTTGAAACGACCCATATCGCGTTCACCATGTGGATTGTTACCCTCATTAAATTCATCAAATTCACGTGTTTTAATTAGAATTTCGATTTTCTTATCTGGTGTCATATGGGATACACCTTGGCTCATTACGTATTTTCCTGGAATACGCGGTCCCATTAAGAATGGCTTGCCCATAGCTTTACGAAAGTCATCATTTTGCTGGGCGATGAGATTTGATTTGTTGGTCATGTTTTATCACCTATTGTAATGGATAAAGGGGGCTTAACGCCCCCCTTAAAGGTTACGGCTTTGGTTGTGATTTGGATGGGATTGGAACCACAGTGTCTTCGCGTGGTTTGATTTTAAAGGCAACCATATCACCAAAGTTTGTGGTGAAAGTATCATCCTCTTGTGGTTTAAATGAGGCGATTTTCACTTGACAAGGCTGTCCGTAAATTTTGGTATTTACGTACAGGGATGGAATGGTTTTACCCTTGGCATCGGTGTCTTGTTTTAGGATGAGTTCTTCCAATCCAAAATTGAACCCCTCACCGTTTTCGTGTTCCCACATGGCGGCAACTTTAATGTTGACCCCCGGATTGAAATCGTCGGATTTCACGAAAAGCATATGCGTTGGGCGATTGCCTTTCTTGGTCGTTTTTTGTGCGTTAACAGTCATCATGTACTCCTTTGTTTGTTAATCAGATGATGGAGCGTTACTAACAGCAATGAAGTTTTGATTTGTCCATGACCTCAGTGTTTGTGTGGGTCACTGAAAGACAAATCAAAACATTGATGTTATAGCTTTAAAATCATCTGATGCCTCAATACGGCAAAGGAGATGGATTTGACTACGCACGTAAAATCAAGGGAACAAAGAAATTCTATGCAATTCTTATTATCTTGAAAGACGTAATTTCAGTGCGTGTTTGTCATAGCTTGCCCCATGTAAAAAGGACTGTTGCACTGCAAAACTGGGGGATTTATGATAAGAATGTTTCAGAGCAAAACAGCCGGACATGCCAAGAGCTATTTTCGGGACGCACTTTCCAAAGCGGATTACTATATCGATGACCAAGAGCTTAACGGAACCTTCAACGGGAGGATAGCCAAACAACTTGATTTGGAAGGCCAGCATGTCGATAAAGAAACGTTCGAAAAACTCTGCGATAATATCAATCCTAAAGATGGGGGCTCGTTGACCCCTCGAACAGTTAAGGATAGGCGGGTTGGCTATGATATTAGTTTTCATGCACCGAAATCAGTATCCATTGTCCATGCCTTGAGTGATGATGATAACGTCATGGATGTGTTTCGTAACTCCGTCCACGAGATAATGAATGAAATGGAACTGGATATGCAGACCCGTGTCCGCTCCCAAGGGCAATATGAGGACCGGGAAACGGCCTCACTATTATGGACGGATTTTATCCATCAAACGGCTCGCCCCGTTGATAACAATCCACCAGACCCGCATTTGCATTGTCATTGTTTCACGTTCAATGTCACCTATGATGAGGTCGAAAACCGATTTAAGGCGGGTCAGTTTCATAATATCAAACGGGATATGCCTTATTACCAGGCTCGGTTTCAAAAGCGGTTGGCAGATGGCCTATCAAAACAAGGCTATGGTATTCGAAAGACCCGAAACGGTTTTGAACTCGCGGTTGTACCACAACAGGCTATCGACCATTTTTCCAAACGAACCAATTTAATTGGGCAAGTGGCGAAAGAAAAAGGAATTGTTGACCCAAAGGAACTGGATGAGCTTGGTGCGAAGACCAGAAGCAAAAAGCAAAAATCCCTATCCATGCCCGAGCTACAAAACCTTTGGCGCAAACAGCTCAATGAGCAAGGAATTGATGAAAAAACGCCGGAAGAGGTCAAGACCATAGATAAGGGGCAGACGGCCGAAAAAACCATCAATCATGCAATAGACCATGTATTTACCCGCGCATCTGTTAAGCGCGAACGGCAGATTTTATCCGAAGCCTATCTTCACGCCGTCGATAATAATGCACTATCCATGAATGATTTGGATAGGGGTTTCAAGAAAGAGGATAGGGTTTTTACCATTGAAACCGAGAATGAAAGGTTGTGTACGACAGCTCTGGTTTTAAAGGAAGAACGCACAATGGTGGAACTGGCCCGACAAGGGATGGGAAAAGCTAGACCTTTTAATCCAAATTATAAACAGGGTAAGAACAAACTATTGGGCCATGAGCAAGATATTGCCATGAGCCATATCTTAAAATCGCAAGACCGATTGACGATGATTAGGGGTGGGGCCGGAACGGGCAAAACCACTTTAATCAAATATGCGGTCAATGAAATTGAAAAATCAAAGCGAGAGGTTATTTTATTGGCTCCAACGGCGAACGCCGCCCATGATGTTTTAAAAAGCGAGGGGTTTAAACAAACCGATACGGTAGCACGATTTTTAATGGACAAAAAACTACAAGAAAAATCAAGAGGTCAAGTTATCTGGGTCGATGAAGCAGGAATGTTGGGAACCAAGGACATGGCGAATATCTTGGATATAGCGATGAAGAATAAGTCGCGGGTTATTCTCTCTGGGGATCCAAGACAGCATACAGCTGTCAATCGTGGGGATGCGATGCGGATTTTAAAGTCAGTGGCGAAAGTTCCACAGGCGAGCTTGGAACAAATTTACCGCCAGAAACAGGATGATTACAAAACGGCCGTCAAACATATCAATAATGGCAATATCGTCGCCGGGTTCAAACAATTGGAGAATATGAACACCGTCTCAGAAATTGATTATACCGAGATTTCAAAAAAATTGACCAGTGATTATCTCAAGGTCATCGATGATAAGAAATCGGCCTTGGTGATTTCTCCGACACGCGAACAAGCGCAAAAAATCAATGTCAAAATCCGACAGGGCTTAAAAACAAGGGGAACGGTCAAGAAAAGAGAAAAAACCATAGGTGTTTTGGATAATCTTCATTTGACAGATGCCCAAAAGAAAGATGCCAGACTTTATCAAAAAGGAGATGTTATCCAAGCCCATCAGAACATGCCTGGGCTTATTCGCGGTGGTAGGGCAGAAATTGACCGGATTGAGGGCAAAACGGTCTGGATAAAAAGCAGTGAGGAGAAGGCGACCCGTTTGGATATGTCACGCCCATCGCATTTCGATGTGTATCGCAAACGGGAGATAACCCTTTCAAAAGGGGATGAAATCCGAATTACCAAAAACAGTTTTGATGAAAATAAAAAGCGTATCGATAACGGCGTTGTTTTGACTGTGAATGGAGTAGATAAGCATGGGCGCATCGAAGCTTCCAAACAGTCTAAATCCAAGAAGAGCAAGTATGTGCTTGCTCCCAATTTTGGCAATTTGGACTATGCGTATTGTTCAACCTCGTATAGTGCCCAAGGCAAGACGGTTGACCATATATTAATTAACCAACCAAGCACCACTTTTCCCGCGAGCAATCAAAAACAGTTTTATGTATCGGTTTCCCGAGGTCGTGAAGGGGTCAAAATCTATACCGATGATAAGAAAAGCTTATTGAAACAAATTCAAAAATCAGGCGACCGGCAAGGGGCAACCGAACTCATCAAAAAGGGAGATTTAATGCCGAAGACGGTCGATATTGGAAAGACGATGGAAAAACGCGATATTGATAAAGACAATAATCGAACCAAGGATTATGAACCAGAATTATAAGTTTAAAACGCTTACCATTACCAATCATGGCAGAATCCGAGAGAACCAGGAAGAGGAAATCGAAAAGCTGAATGTTTTTACCCGAGGTGATAGCAAGACCATCGATTTTAAATTAAAAAGCGGTTTGAGGCAGTGTTTTCACTACTCCCATTTTATCACAGGGTGGTTTGGTAAAGAGGATGAGCGACAGGTTATCAAAATGTTCTTTTCAACGCATTTAGTGACGATTGGCGGATATTGTTTGGAAGAGCTTTATGACCATTTGATTGAGCACAAGGTTAAAAACATCACAGAAAATGATGAACGCTATGCCAGCATGGTCGATGAGGGCAAGGTATTTGTGACGGAAATCGATATCGCTTGGAAAAAGGAATCTTCAGATTCTATACCTGATTAGCGATGCGTGTTTCAACTTTTTGGCGAACAAAGAAGCTTTTTTCCAAACCAATTCTGCCATACCGATTTCGAAGAAATTCTTCCGCTTGTAATTGGCGGGCCGGATAGGCCTGTGCCATTTTCCCATTCCCTTTTTGAAATTCTCGGCGAGCCATATAACTATGTACGGCAAATTCTTCGATGAGGAAATTGATACCATTTTTAAGGATGGTTGGGTTATCATTTGTTCCCAATTGGCGTTCTACCCAATGTTTGGCATCAGCATCGACACAAATTTGAAAAGGCATTAGCTCCTTGTACATTTTATGAAGGTTTTTTTGAAGGTCTTGTACTTGCTTTAAGACTAACCATTCATCCCAACGTCGAATTTCATGTGGAGTTTTAATCGTCTTAAGGGCTTTATCATTTTCAGCAAGCCAAACATTCCCAAGGTAAATTGCTTTTTGGTAAGCAACTTCTTTTGTAAAGCCTTGGCTCAATAAATTATGTCGTTGTAAACTATCGGAAACATTGATGATGCAGTGGTCAAAGTTTTCATTGACCCATTTGACTATCGCTAGGAGTTTCTCACCCGTTTGATTTTCGTTGCTCATACTGATATTGAGACTACAGACTTTTGCCCTTGTTTGGCTGGCGGCTGGTTTTGCTTTGATTTTATAGATTGTGTGATGCATACATTCCCCCTTACTATTCAAACACTTTGGGAGCTGTGGTTTTTTTTGGTATCTCATAGGATGACCAGAGTTGATTGAAAATATTGGTCATGATTTCAGCTAAGTTCCTATCTCTGATAACCATGGCTTTTGTGTTGTTATCCAGCATCGTGGCCACCTTGTCACCATAGATGACTAGATTGTAATTGGCATAGTATTGACCGGGGATATAACGATATTCTTTCAAAGGATAGATAAGATACGTATCTCCTTGTCTGACAAGGGAGCGCATATTAGCTACTTTTCGAATACGAGCCTCGGTTTCGATAACTTCTTCGGGAGACAAGGAGTTATCAACGAACATGTGAAGCACTTCCCCCTTCTTTTCGGAAAGTGTGTGGTAGATGTCATCTAAGAGCTTTAGGTAAAAACTACTTCCTTCAAATATTGTAATCGTGTCTTGACGAAAGCGCGTACCTTCGCCGTCTAAAAATTCGATGCCCGTGTCTGAAAGGGTTTGATATATTTTGTCTATGTTGTCTTCTTTGAGTGCTCCACGATTGTTTTCAAACTTTTTTATGGTTTCAATAGATAAGCCAACCGCATCCGCAAGGTCGGTCTGCGTCCACCCTAAAAGGGTGCGTCCCATAATGCACTGTTTTCCTGTTATCATGGAGACTACTATATATAAAACAAACAAAATGTCAATAGAAATAGTTATTATTCGAACATTGTATCGTACATAAATTATATATCAATAATACATTAAAAGTGTATTTTTTCTTGACATAAAGATTACGAATCGGTACTGTGTGAATTGTGAGGTTGCTCCGATGATGTGAATTGGAGTGTGTGAAAAGACTATTCTAAGAGGAAAGACAAATGACACCCGAACAACTATTGGCGACCAAAGCCAATCAAAATGACGCGTTTAATCCCTTTTTTGCTTATGAGCGTTTTCTTGATGAAGAAAACGACCCTTTTAAGGCATTGGCAAATTATGAACGATATGAGCGTCAGGTTCGCAGTCAGAAATCAGCTTAAATAGTTTTCACGAAGACATAAGCGAATAAGGCCACTCCCTTCTTTCCTGTTATCAATAATGGGAGATGCTTTTATGTGCTTATGCAAGAGACATGGCTGAGTTTTTGATTTTATCAGCCATGTCTCGTCTCGCAATTTTTAACCAACCAATATGTGAGGAAAAGACAATGACAGACGATAATTATAATGATGACGATGATAATACCCCAATTGATAAAGCTCTAGATGCTGTCGAGGAGTTTGATGAAGCGGTTAGCCTAGACCCTCACCTCAAACGGGCTATGCGGCATCTGACTATCGGTATCGATGAGATTAAAACCGCCATGCGTAAGCGTGGCATTCTGCCCTTTGGTAAACACTAGAGTTTATGGAGAGCAATTATGCACAAAAATATTTACCTACAAAGAAGTAGGGTTGATGCAGTTATTCGAGATGTGGCAATTGAGGAAGTTGGCAAAGTTTTTAAAATTCATGATGTGATATATTCTTATTTAAAACCGGAAGAGAAAAGCTATATCGTGCCTAAAACTAAAGAACAGTTGACGGATTTTATCGTGAAACCGGAAAACACCCTGTTAGGTGTTTTTATCAATAATGGGAGAGACTTGGTGGCAACAACCGCCGCATGTTGTCCAACCTATACGAATGATGACACCTATCTTGATGCGTTTTGTCCATATCAACTAACACAATCGGCGATTATGTTGGGCAGTAAAGTAGACCCAGAGTATCGGGGCAATGGCTTGCAAAAAACAATGACCAGCATTCGTGAAGATTTGGTTAAATCAAGCGGACGCCAGGCCTTTTTCTCAGAAATTGAGGCCACCAATTATCACAGTTGGGTCAATTTGCTCAAAAGTGGTTACAGCATTGTTGGGCGGGCTGAAATTATCGAGAATAATCGCCTCGTGCCGCTCTATGTGGCGGAGAAGAATTTGAACAATTCTAGCGTACCAGTTGAAGGTGAACAAACTCAAATGAGGTTGACCGAGTTCATTCAGCAAGAAAAGGCTTTATTCGAAAAAGGAATTACCGCAATATCCTATAACGAAAACAATCAATCGCTAAA
Organism: Bacteroidota bacterium; assembly: GCA_039201015.1. Taxonomy (GTDB): domain Bacteria; phylum Bacteroidota; class Bacteroidia; order Chitinophagales; family Saprospiraceae; genus JAAUTG01. The sequence continues at coordinate 18,231 of JBCCRX010000004.1, forward strand.
TCTAGGGCGAGTAAAGCAATCCGGTGTCTATGACATTACAAAAAGACCAAAAGGGGCCGCATACGGTCTATAGGATTGAAGCCAAAGACGAGGGTGTCAATATCCTCGTCTTTGGTGCTGTTCATGGCAATGAACCCTGTGGACCAATGGGGATTGAAAATTTCCTGAATAGTTTTGAAGGCCCTCTTAAAAAAGGCTCAGTGACGTTTATCCCGATTTGCAACCCTAGAGCCTATGAGGATAACAAACGGTTTTACTATAGCGACCTCAATCGTGCCTTTGGGGATAATGCACCAAAGGATGAATACGAACGGGAGCTAATTGCAAACCTTAAATCACATATTGATGCGTGTGATATTCTTCTTGATATTCATTCATATCAAAGAGAGACTGTCCCTTTTATTCTCAATGACAAAAACACGAAGGTGAATAATGCCTGGGTTCAAAGCTTAAGTCCAAATATAGTGGTGACGGGATGGGATGTGCTTTACCCCAACGGCGGCGATACAAATGCTTATGCTCATAAAAAGGGCAAACATGCCCTTACCGTCGAATGTGGCCAACATGATGATGAGTGTGCCCCACAGGTTGCTGAAAGTATCATTAAGGATACATTGGCTCATTTTAGTGCAATCGAAGGTAAACCAATTGAAAAGGTAGATAAGCAACAATTTACAATGAAACAGCTCATTAGAAAGCCGTCAGATAAAGCAGACTTTATCCAAGACTGGCAAAATTTTGATGTAATTGACCCTAATGTGCCGCTCTACATGAATGGGGATGAGGCCTTTTATTATAAAGAGGATAATTGTTTTATTTTCATGCCCAAACCACTAGCAAAAGCGGATGACGAGTGGTTTTATATTGTTGAAAATACAATTCAAGCGCACCATTTTGATAAAGCTATTTGAAATACTGGTCATGGATTTTTTGCTGGATACTCTGAAGATGCTCAATACTGGCGCCCTCACCGTAAACTGGTCTATTGAATTTATGGCCCATTAGTTGGCACTGAATACGGTCAGGAATTTCAAGCGCATTCAATCTATCCTGAAGACTATGCCTAAAAGAATAAAGGGAATGGCGTTTTGTTGGCCTGAGATTATTTCTTTGTAAAAAATCATTTACAGTGGAAGAAAGTAAATCTGATTTTCCTCTATACTTATCAAAACCATTTGAAAACCCTTTAAATTCTTTAAGGCAATTACCAACCAATGGTATTTTCCTTTCACTTTGTTTGGTTTTTAAAGAATAGCCCTTTCTAGGACGAATATGAATATAGGGGACTATTTGGCCTAGCTTAATATCACTAGCATCCAAATTCACTAACTCTATCGGTCTGGCTCCCGTTTGAATGCATGCTAAGAGTAAGCATCGAGTTTCGTTATCCAATTGCTTGAGGGTATCCTTATTTAAGATTTTATTTCGAATGTATTCACTGGAATAAGATGCACGCTGCCCCTTATCGTCTTCTTTCAAATAAATGTTTTTGAAAATAGATGTAACATTGATATTTAGCTCTTGATGCGTGCTAACGGTCTCAATTACATCTTTTAGGTGTGTGAAGTCTTTGTTGACAGTATCGGATTTAATATTCTCTTTTTCGACACGGAACAGCCACCAATCACGAAGTGAGACCATATCCAAGTTGGTTATTTCAGTGATTTTTTTATCTCCTGCGTGATTGATAAAATTATTGACCGCTTTAATGCGTGGATTTTTCCATTTGCGTTGCTGGTCATTATTTTTGTTTAAAAGCTTGTGTTTGGAATAATCCCAAAAGTGTTTCAAAGCTTCCGAGAGAGTTAAGGTCGCTTCATCATAGCCTAATAAGGCTTTTGCTTTGATTTCATCATCGATGAATGGTCTTGTACTGATTACACGTTCTAGCAATTCAAGAATAGAAAGAGAACTAATATGATTTGTTGGTAAATAGTCAAAGCCGAGTACTTTAGCCATACGAGTGATGCTCTTGAATTTTTCGTTCGTGTGCGTTTCATTCTTTTCAACAAGGCTATTCCAATATTCTTCAATATCTGTATTGATTTTTACGATTTTCTTGATTGCTGTTCTTTGACACTGTGTATTGAGGGAAGTTCTTATCCTCCTTCTGGTGTCAAAAGAAGAATAAAAAACAGGTACCCTACGGTCATAGAAATACCATCCGTTACGGTTCAACAAATATCTCATTTTGGTTTCCTTTTTGGTTACCACATTGGTTAACAAAATCACGCAGTTTTAACCCTCGTGAAACCCTTAGAGATAATAAGACAAATGAATTCAAATATTTACGCACATAAAAGCATATGTAAATGGAGGAGAGGATGGGATTCATCAAGAATTTTCCAATCTTCCTAAATATCTGAAATCTTTACGAAAGAAGTATCTTAAGATTTTCGGCAGGTTCTATTTGGTTGACAAAGTGGTTACCATTTTTTGCCCACCAACTAATAGATTATTGCTCGTTATCAAGCATTTGTAAAGCAATTTCCTTATAAGACTGGTTCTTTTTTCTGTCTTCTATCTCATCAATTACCCTTGCGAATATTGGTATATACAAATCTCCATACTTTTCGACTATTTGTGCCATTACCATAGATGCATCTTGTAAAAGTTCCAGGGTTATATCCGCTTTTGAAAGCAATACCCGATGGTTTGGGATTACTTTTTTTAATTGTCTTTTTAAAAGTTTATTGTTTTTATCTGTCATTAAAATACCTCTAAAAAGAGAGGACAAAAATGTCCTCTCTCCATTTTTGAATTTAGTTTGACTTGTATTCAGATGGATTTTCTAAGTAGATTTTTAAATCATTGATACGGTAGGCCTTTCGACGGCCAGTTTTTGTTAGCTTGTGTAATTTAGGAAATCGGCCTTGTTTTCTTTCTCGATATTGGGTGGTTTTGTCCAAAGTTGTCGCAAGCTCAGCTGTTTTTACAGAAGCAAATGCGTTCATTTTGAGAAGTAAATGAACGACGACTTCGGCTTCTTCATCGGGGTCGATGAGGACAACTTGGTTGTTTTGAATGGTGTTAAGCATGATTCGTTCCTTTCGTTTTCGTGCTGAAAAGTGATATAAGCTGAAATTTCCCTCAGAAATACGCACGGTAAAGGTAAAATAGGGAATGAAATGTGATAAAACCCCTGTTTTATGGCACTTTCAATCATTTATTTATGGAAATTTATTTTAAGTGCGTGTATGGTGTTTTTCATAAAACCTATAGTTGAATTGCAGATTAACGAAAGGAGTATGAAATGCATATGAGATTTAATTATCAAGAAAAAGTAAGAACCGATTTTTTGGCGGATGTGGTCAAACCAATGGTCAAACAACGTAAAGAGCTTGGTCTATCGCAAGAAGATGTTGATGCCATTTTAGGTGTTGCCGACCGCCTAGTTAGTAAATGGGAGTGTGGGGTCAGAACCCCAACATCTTTTCATTTATATTGCTGGGCGGATGCGTTGGAAGGGCAAATGGTGTTCCTCCCCAATAAGGAAAAGCCATTGCCCTGCATAGACCATAGAATAGCTAATGTGGCTAATGATAATGCACCTACACTTTGTAAGGCCTCTAACGACAATTGTGCCAAAGTTAGTCGCAAAGAAGTTGTGTAAAAAATAAATAATAACACATGTCATCTTTAAAGTTTTTGAAGTTAACTAAGGAGATGGCATGTGCTTTCTTATATAATTTAGGAACAGTAGAGCTTATAAATAGTAATATTGCCTTAAAAGAAGGACAGGATTAACCGGAAATAATAGAACAATAAGCGGTTTTTCTTAAGTACGAAATTCTGTTCAGATTATACACAAAGCATTTTTAAAACCTTAAAAAAGCCCGTTTTGTCTACCTACAGTTAAAATTAAATTTCAAGGAAAAATTCTCATAACCGTTGAAGGAATTCTAGTGGTATTCTTAATTTGGTCTGAAAAACCAAATCTTGGAACCACTTAAATACAACTTTTTCAACACGCTTATCTTTTCTGGAATAATCTACGGGGTTGTTTTTTCAATTGTCAATTTGACAAGAAAAAACTTCAAATCAAATGCTAGAAACTATCTGGTTATTACTGTTCTATTTTTGACAATAAGTAACCTACAGTATTGGTTGATAGATGTTGGTTTTCGAGAATTATATCGTGTTCCGAAAGTCGTTTATATTCAGTTTGAACTCCTTATTATTCCTGTATTTTATGTTTTTGTGTGCGAGTATTTAAAAGAAAAAGTGTCAAAGAAAAAAATCTTATTTCTTGTGATTCCTTTTTTACTAGGAATGACGTACCAGTTTTTTATTTATTCGACTATAATGGGAAGCAATACAGTTGTTGGGACACCAACCCGGAGCACCCAAAAAGCTCCATCTAAAAGCGGTAATTGTAATTAGTTTAGATATGAAAAGAATTATAGTTTTAAGTATACTCCTACTATCTTGTACGAGTGGGGGTGCACAGAAAGAAGAAAATTTGATAAAGCAGTTTGTAAAGGATTTGTTTGATATATCATTACCGGAGGAAACGTTAATTCAGAAATATCTTGTGGAATTGAAAGATAAGGAAAGTTTTACGATTTCATTGCAAGAGAGAATAGATAAGCGACTACTGTATATTAAAGCTATCCGCAATCAAATGCTTGAAGGAGAGCCTAGTCCCTCCTGGCTAATGCCGAAAAAAGCGAATGCCAATCTTGAAAATATTGTGGCAAAATATTCAGACTATTCTTATTTAAATAAATTTCAGTTTCATGAGGAAAAGGAGAAAGCAATCGTCGAAAACATGTATGTGCTCCTAGATAAGGATAAAAGGGAAATACTTCAGTACTTTTTGATTGAAGAAGGAAAAATCAAATATTTCACACTTTTGGTGAAGTCTGAACAAGCTTCTTTTTTTGGGTTTTAACATAAATACAACGCATATCATTTTTAGAGCTAGTTACGCTAACTAAGATGATATGCAATTAATTGAAATTTTAATTCATTATAGTAAGTAGTTTGGACTTATCGATTTGAAGGTCTATTTCGGTATCAGGTAAATTGTCAAAATCAAAAATTGGAAACGGAAAAAGGCTACATAAATACCATCGTATATTATGTTAAGACAAAACAATTGAACATATCATCTTTAAAGGGGTAGAATGAATAATGGTGATGATATGTAAATGGGCACATATTTCAAATTTGAAGTCTAGTTAAGCAACATTAAATCATAAAATTTTCTGTTTAAGATATCCTATGAATTGAGAATATTTTAGAAGTTTTAGCGTTCTTTTTTTGTGCCCAAATGTTATGACTGAAATTTTTATCGTTGAGGATGAACCTACTCTTTCGGATGCTTATCAATTCATTTTAAATGGTTTGTACAATCAAAAAAAGATAGGTCCTTTTAAATCCATTGTTTTTCATAATTACATCGATACCGTACAAGCAATAGATGATTTTTTTAAATCGGGAAAAACTGTAGATTTATGTATTCTTGACTTCAGATTAGCTCAAAGCATAATAAAAGAAAATGAAAATGGCCTCACACTAGGTCTTATTTTACAAAAATACTTTCCTAAATGTAAAATCATTTTGATTACATCAATAACAGAGAAGTACATATTTCATACAATAATCAATGAATTGAGACCATCAGGATTTTTTATAAAAAGCGAAACGAGTTTCGATAGCCTTGAAAAAGATATTTCTGCTGTCTTGGATGGTAAGATGGTATATAGCAATACCATAAATGAATTCATTAAGAAGGGAACTTCTAAGGACACAGGTTTAGATGGCAAGGATTTGAAAGTATTACACTTACTATCCAAGAATAAGTCTTTGCTGGAAATTGCAAGGATTATGAACCTTTCCTTATCCGGTATAGAGTATAGAAAGAGAAGAATAGCACAGAAAATAGGAGCTCCAACCTCAAATGTTCAAGACATACTAACAATAGCTAAACAAGAACTAAATCTACTGTAACCTAGCTTTCTATCATTTACTTTTAACTTGTTAAAGAAAACCGCGATTCATCGAAAAACCTTAAAATTTCCTAAAAACTAAGGTTTTACCCTTAGTAATTCTAAGGTTATCAAGTCAAGAAATTAAAAACTTCCTCTCTAATTTTAACATAAAATTGACAGTTTTAACTGAAATCTAATTAATAAGTAAAAATCAATAATCAAAACGTCTTTTAGAGTTTTAATGCTCGTCTTTATCGATATTTCGGATAAAAGTTCTGAACAATTTATAAAATGATAATTGATTTATAAATCACACGATATTCCATTTTTAAGCGCTTTGTATTCTGAACTATTTTAATTTTTAAAACCTAACTATAAACAAATTCAATTATGAGAAAACTAATTACATCGTTTTTTATTCTAATGGGTTGTACCATGGTTTGCTATGGTCAGGAACAGTCTATGGAAAATAAAATTCTATTCGAGATTATTGAGAATTATATCTATAGTCCTATACAAGATAGAAAGACCTCAAAAGAATATTATTCTAAGGTCAAGGCACTTGCTGATAAAGATAACCCTGAGGCTCATTACTATTTGGGTCTATTACAAAAAGATGGTCTGGGAATAAAGCAAAGTTTCAGAAAGTCACGAAAATCCTTTAAACGTGCCTATGATCTCGGTAATACGAAAGCGGCTTATAGTTTAGGATATTACTTTCTTAAAGGTATTGGGGATATAGAACAGGATTATATCAAGGCTTATCGATGGTTCAAAAAAAGTGACTATCCTATGGCCAAACACTGGATGGCGAAAATGCACTTTATGGGGCTAGGCAGGAAATGCAATAAGGAAAAAGCAATTTCTATTCTGGAAACCAATGAATTATACAATAGTAAGGTATTACTAGAGCAGTATACGAAAAATGATCCACCAAGAGCTGTATCCTCAAAACTTTTCTCTGATTTTATTGGTAAGAATACGATTAAGGAATTATATGGATTAAACAATTTTCACAGAACACCTCATGCTACAATTTTCGAAGGAGAATGGGAAGGAGAGTATTTTCAATTGGATTGGTCGAAAAATAAGATTTTAAGATTTCTTCCATTTGAGTTAGAGTTTTCAAGAAAAGATGAGTTGAATGGCCAATTTGAAGTCCGATTAAGTATTTCAGATAGTACTTCTACTACAAATGCAGGCTACAGTGCGGGGATGCTTAGTTTCGAAGAGCTTAAAATTCCGGTAAAAAAGCAGTATACCGACTATCCAAACTTTACACATTTAATAACGGACATCAGTAGTTTAGAAATAAGAGAGATACAAACCAGTGATGGTTCTCTTCTGGTTGCTAAGATGAATGCCAACTATCCTTTATGGCAAGAAAAGACCAATCCTGGTCTCTTAATCTTTAAAAAGAAAAGTTTATTGAGTAAAGAAGCGCTGATGGCTTTTGAAGAACAGGCTAATGATTTTGTTAGGCTATATCCAAATCCATTTTCAAGTTATTTGCTGTTGAATTTTGATTTATCAGAAGATTCTGATGTCAGAATAACACTTTCTAATTATTACAATACTCCAGCTTATCAAAGGATTGTTTTCGAAGGTCATAAGTTAAAAGGTAACCACACATTTGAAATAAATAAGCTGCCGACACGCTCAGGATCCTATTTGATATCTATTGAATTCAATGGATTTGTGGAAAACAAAATTGTAGTAAAAAATTAAAACCTGCCAAAATGAAAGATAAATTACTCTTTAGCCTATTATTATTGTCATTAATCATCCCATTGAATGGATTGCAAGCACAATTTAGACCCTTTGAACCAGTTCCTATTTCTGGTACTGAAAATAATGAAGGAATTACCGCACCTCAGAGAAATAATAGGAATAGTAACGGGGAACCGCAGGGTTTTGAACTGGTAGATATTTATGGAAATCCAATTTGTTGTGAAGAAAATCCCGGTGGATTAGACCTTGAGCTCACATTTTTCGATATACAAATCTTAGCGCAAATTGAGGCAGCCCTAAATGCTGCTGCCGAAAGTGCGAGAAACGAATGGCTAAGAAAGCAAGAGAATATCATAAGAGATGAGATAAATCGTAGATTTAATAGTAACCATAGGACATTTCGAGAAGCGCAGAAAGCTCTTTTTAGAGAATGGGATTCAAATGTTTTGACATTTGCTTTTAATAAAGGACTAGATTTTCAACGAAGTGCCGCTCGAATTGGTATCGAGCAATTGAAACATACAAAAGAGTTAATCCACCTAAATGAATTCAAAGACGAGTTTAGCAGTAAACTCGACTGCGAGAGGATTTATGGATTTAATCATCCTGCGTGTAACATTAGATTATTTAACGACAATAGACAAGTTCGGGGATTAAAGTCCAGAGACGTTCGTTCTTTTAGTCAGTTAAATTCATTACATAAAAACGTAATGGATGATTTTCAAGATTTAGAATTCGATGAAGGGGATGAACTCGCAATTGCTAGTGCTTTATTTGAATTGTCTGAGGATAATAGTTATCTAGAGTCCATAGTTAATAAAAGGATATCTCACTACAATAATCGGTCATTAAGGGACAAAATATTGATAATGACAGCCTACATTATCAGACTTGGTGGTTCAAGCCTTTATTATCCCACTCCAGTACCTAGAATCAGCATTCCACAATACTGGAGCGAATATTCATTAAGACAATATGGAATTGATAATAAAAAGACGAACGAAGCTGCTGCATTATTTGGACCGCAAATTCAAAATACTATAAATGGGACTCCTTGTATAAATCAAACAATTAGAGCACCTGGTCCACGAGGAACTAGTTATCGTACAGTTTGTGGCGCTTTACCCCCAACGGTAAAAGCTAATAGAGATAGAATTATTCAAGAGCATATGGATGGTTTTGAACGTAGTTATTTCTTTCAAAAAGTAAAAGAAACCCCAGATTTCTTTCCGCAACGGCATGATTATGAAACTAGTTTACGCGAAATAGCGAAAGGTCTTCGGAAATTTGGTGGTTCGGAAGGGAGAGCATTTGCAGATTATATTGAAGATATTTTGGATAATGATATTGGGGATTTCACCGTAGGGGATGTCAGAGCTTTTCATGGAGCTATGAAGGAAATCACTATTAAGTTCAATACGCGAATGCGATTGGCGATTTTTGGAGCCTATTATGAGGGTCTAGTATTGCCTCTTGCCGAGGTAATTGCTACAGAACTGGCATTTGGTGCCGCCGTAAAGGTCGTAGGAAAACTACCTGCAATATTTAAACATCCAGAATTTGTTAAGCTTAGTAATAAACTTAACTCATTCCGAAAGCTTCCTAAACTGCCATTATCTGAATTTGAAGTAGCTTCTAAATTTGGTATTGATAAAGTTTCTGCACTTAAGAATTTTTTCAAAGTCGCAAAAATAAAAAGGTCTGAACTTGGATTGGAAATCCATCATATTTTGGAACAAAGATTTTGGCAAGCTGGTAGATTTCCTGCCATCCGAAAAGCTGATGATATTAATGGTGTGGTGTTAACAGAGGCTGAACACGCCACATTTTCTAGAAGGTGGAGAGAATTAATTCCTACGACCCAATCTGCTGGATTAAATACAGCGACTGCAACTAGAGAACAAATTCTCGCAGCAGGAAAGGAAGTATATAAAAATCACCCTGATCTATTGAAAGCTTTTCTAAAATACTTTTAAATTAGACCTATGATTAAACACAGATGGGTATCCGCTGAATGGTCGAGGAAAGATGCATCCTTTTTGCGTCAGAAAGGAATTGATATAGATGTAGAAGGTGGTTTTAATATCATTAAAATAAATGAGGATGATCCAATCTATTTGGAATTAAGGGATAGTTTTTTCGCGAAAACAAGGAAAGACTTCAAGGATGAGCATGTAGCTACTACGTTTTCAGAAAAAGAATTGGATAGTTGTGGATATTATGCCTTTTTCGTTACCGAAAAAGGCTATCCACAACCAAATCCAGGAAATCGCGGATATCTCAGGAAAACATATGTTGATTATTATCAATATAGCTTAATTCCAAAAAAAGGTCAGCAAAATCCATTCATACTTAAAGGAGAGCCAAAGTGGGATAAAAAAAATAAGGCGTTCACCCTAATAGGCGTTTATGATGCTTTGTTTGTTAATAGAGATTTCTTCGATGAATATCTGAAACCTCGTGGTTATAAATCACGAGAAGTTCATATAAATACCAAGGGAGATATATCAAAAGGAACTGTTCAGTGGGATTTGCCCATATGTAACTCCAAGATGATGCTCGATAACACTTGGTATGACCAAGGGGATAATTGTTTGGAAAGTGGAATAAAACGTTATTCACCTCAAATTTTAGATTTTTTACCGCCTTTTGAGGAAAAGCCTGAATATGATGTGTGTTTGTCTTACGAGTATTTTGGGAATTATAACATGTCTAATCGTAGATTTATAGCCAGTAGGAAAATGGTAGACCTATTTTTAGATCGTGGTTTTTTGACTTCCAAAAAACAGTTACATCCGATTAAGGATTAAGAAATAGTAATTCTATAATTTCCTGTTGAATATATGAAAAAGTTATATGGCTAGGATATTGAAGTATATAATACCTATTTTCCTGCCCATATTCGGATATGGACAAAAAGCTAGTGATATTTTTGGTGCGTTTTCGAAACCTGAATTACTATGTAATTTAGAAGAATATCAAAATGAAAACAGAGCCAACTGGGAAGACCTTGGTTTTTACATTAAATATAAATACGTGTACAGTGTGACACCAATCGATGTCATCCCATTTGCATATACAGGGTATGCAGGTCTTCATTTTGGTTTTTTGACAGATTTTGGACAGGTAAAAACTCTTGATGAGGCCCCTATTGTTGCTATTTCTCCTACCAGTGACCCTCCAATTCGTTTAGTTTCGAAAAATCTAGAAGAATTTCTCTCGCTTGTATGTTACTCAAAGGACGCTACCCTTTTGGTCCAGCCTTATATAGGGGAAGAAGAATTTCTATTAGCTCAAAAGGAAAGGTTTAACGGCGATACGGGTAAAGATTTTTTAGAAAGAGTTGAAAAAACGGAAGCCATACTTCATAAGGATTTTAATATCCCGAAAATTAAAAAAAATTCTTTTGTATCAACTATTCTTCAAAGTTTGTCATGGCGTAAATCAGTTATAGATTATCCTACGAAAGATATGTTGGGTATTTGTTTTGAGGGCAATGAAGCTATCACAGAATTTTCATATGAAAGTGACATTAAAAGCTTAAAGGCTTTTCTAGATACGGTTAATCGTAACAGTAGGATAGTATTCTACAGAAATTCTACTTTAATGTACATCTTAAGTAAAGGATATGATGACAGTATTAAAGAAGAAACACTAAAATACTTGTTTAATGATGGTTTCATGAGGGAGGCTCAAGTTCTGAAAAAGTATTATTGATTTAATTGACCTCAACCAAATTGTAAAACTTATTTAAAGTTAATTTAATTCATTAGCTTCTGTATTTCAATATTGTTGAGCCTTAGGTCTATTTCAGTATCAGGTAAATTGTCAAAATCAAAAATTGGAAAGGGTGTCACTGAAACCACTTGTTTTCTTCTTAAGGTCTCTATCCAAAGAAGAATATGCCATGAAAGTAAAATTTGTTGAAATTCCTCCTGACTGAGTTCCTTTTCCGTTAATCCCCTTAAAAATCTGTTAGTGGTATAAAGCGTATCGAATAATTCACACATAAAATCCTTGTCTAGTGTGACATTTCGAAAGTTGGTTTTACTGAATAGACCATTTAAAAGATGGTTTGGAATTTCATCTGATTTGCATTCAATGGATTGTAGCATCATTGAAACCGTTTCGGTGATAATACCATCTGGGTCATTTTCAAAATCAAAGTAAAAACCTTTTTCCTCTTTCATTACTTAAAGTTAAGCCAAGGTTATTATAAAACAAAGGCTTGCGGATTATTTATCGATTTTTGAACCCCAATTTTTCTCAAGTGATTTTTTTATTGTATTATTGAATATACGCCAAAAACAGTAGGGTATGGACTGTTAAATTCATCGAATTTAAATGTTCTGAACCACTCGTCTTGTTGGTTTTTCATAGTTTACGACCATTATTAACATCTAAATATGGTTTATTATGAAAGCTAAGAGATTTTTTTTGGCAACAGTTTTTCTTTTCGCATTGACGTTAGGGTCTTGCACAACGACATCCATTGCGGAGGAAGAAAGCCTTTATCCAAATGAGCAAGCAGTCGATTTATCAAAAGTTCATAGACCAGGTTCGGGCGGGAACGGATAATCCGCATAACGAACGGTTGGCTATAATTGGCTCACTCATCATAGCCTTATCGGGATTACTTTTATATGCCGATAAGGCTTTGGCCTTTTGGGAAATAGAAATTTGGATGCCGACCAAATTTGCTGAAAAAGGTGTCAGTCCAGAAATTTTCATCTGGTTGGTGGCCCAAACCCTTTCGCCACTTCTCATTATTATTGGGTCCATTCTCAGGCCATATTTTTATGCCTACTTAATACCCATCTATTGTTATGTATTACAATTTTATTTTGTCCTCATTGATTATAGTCTAGTTGATGACGGATATAGTCATATGTATTCTTTAGGCATCTCAATTTTATTGGTTTTGATGATGCAATGGGCACGAAAAGCGTCACAACGCAAAACCAAGATGATGATTGACCGTGCTAAAGAAAAAATTAGAAAAGCAAGAATTGAAAATGCGGCAGAGTAAGTTCATAAAAATGAGATTGCTCTTGCAAGGTGCAGGCGAGCTTTTTGATGAGGGTAAAATAACTGCTGATGAATTTGCTATTCTAGTGAATGGTGTTGAGAATGATTATAATCGCATTATCCGAGAAATGGAAACTAAGGAAATGACAGAGCTTCTTCTAGGATACTTAGATAGATAGCCTTAGGAAGTAGTGTTATTACTGACGTGTTTGATTTTCTCTTTTGCTTTTTCGATTTCTTCTTTTGTTTTGAGCTTTTCTAACTGCTCATGTAAATCAACTTGATATTTCTCCACCTTTTCAATTTCCTTAGAGAGCTGTCCTTTTACTTCTTGAATGAGAAGTTGAGCCGCTTCTTTCAGGTCTGAATTTTCTTGGCTTGTTTCTCTCCCTAGAAGAACGTAATTGAGGTCAAACCCTTTTCTTTTACAAAAATCAATCACAAGACGATAATCAATCGAGTTTCTTGTCTTCCAAGTTGAAAGGGTAGTGGGTTGAACATTAAGCGCATCGGCTAAATAGGTGTCCCGTTTTAACTGTGTTAAATCTTTCAACCGCTGAATGATTTTACTTGCGTTATGCGTATTTTTATTAGGATTATTCACAAATTGAGTATAAATTTATATCGCAAAGATAGCAAAAATGAATTTTGAACCATCATTTGATGCTTATTTATCTGTTTATACTGTCTCTTTAATCGTCTCAATCATTGGCATTATCACCGAAAACTATGGAAGTATTAAAACAATTAGAAAGATTTACCTTAATTGATACAACAACATATGTTCTTTACGGCAGTGAAGATGCTCTAGAACTCTATCGAAATTCAATGAGCGATTTAATCAATTCAGATTGTTTGGATTTCGATGTTATTAAATACTCAGATAAACTAGGTTATTCCCCAGAAATTCTAAAAAATATATTCGACATTGATGGATTCTACATCATTGATGAGTATGTATATCAAAAATTATATCGTAATCTTTGTCAAAAAGTCAAGCAACAGATTATTGACCCATCAATCGAAAAATGGCGAAAAAGAAATCGAAATCAATTTAACGCATAAGCACCAACTCTAAATTTCCAATCGTTCTTGATACTCATCCATAATATGAGTAGGTAGTCCTTTAATATAGATTTCAGTTGTTGATATTTTGGAATGACCTAGCATTTTACTCAAAGCATTAATTGGCACATCTTTTAGAATAAGGTTGGTTGCCATGGAATGGCGGCTTACATAACTGGTAAGATGTTCTTCAATATCACAAAGCTCTGCGATTTCCTTTAAATTTTCATTGTAACGCTTTCTTTCCCAGCGCATATCATTGTATTGGTCCAATGAGTCTTTTCGTTTCACAATTGGAAAGACAAAATCGTTCTTAGTTTTTCCCGTAATGTAAAAACCTAAAATAGAAGAAAGCTGTTCCGTTATTTTTATATCATACGGCTTGGCCGTCTTTTGTCTTTTATATTGGATACGACCATCGATGATATTGCTCATTTTCAAAAAGGACATATCGATAAAAGTAATGCCATTCATAAGGTAGGAGCAAAGGAAATAATTACGAGCATGGAATAAAGGGCTGTCCATCTCTAGTTCTAGATTCAAGATGCGTTTGATTTTTTCTCTGTCAATGGCTCTCTTCGCTGTTGGTTCTGATTTAATTCGGTACTGTTGAAAGGGATAATATTCTCTTGGAATAAGGCCAGCATGAATAGCTTTATTGTAAACGGCTCTTATGGTGCGCATATAGGTAGAGAGACCATTCAGGCTGTTTCCCTTTTTTAAATGTGCGGTTTCAAATCGTTTAAGATAGGAATAGGTGATTTCCTCAAAATCGAGATAGTCTTTGCCGTGAAAGTTTTTTAGAGCACCAAGGGCGCTCTTATATGCTCTGGCATTACCAAACCTTTTTGCTTCATTAAACTGGTTAATGAGGTCTTCGGTAAACTGAAAAAAGGATAATTTTTTCTTCGGCTTTACCAATTGGTTTTTAAGCTCAGATACACTTAGATAATCTAACTGTTTTTTTTCATTCAGGTCATTGATAATGTCAATGAAGTCCGTCTTCTTTTTTCCTAACTCATTATTGAGACGAATAACAGAATGTACCCCCTTATAGGTCTTTTTAATTTTACGGGTTCTGTTCTTCCAATCTAATAGAGGAAGGGCAATCTTTGTTGGAATATTAGCTGTTTTACCTTGATGACTCAATCGCAAAACAAGTGATTAATGTCCATTTTTTTTGGCTGGCAGTTTTTCTATTGACTAAGCCTTTAAGATTTATAAATACTTTGATAAAAGAGATTAAGTGTCACATAACTTGGTTGCCCCCCTCTCAAAAAAGTGAATTGGTGTAACTAGGTGATTAAAAACCTCACTATTGTATATGAATATAGAACACAATATAGTGAAGTAAGTTAAATTCTGAGGCCCATTTTTTAGGGGGTATTCCATCTCGTGTTAATTCACAATAAAACAAATACCCTGGTAGTTCCCGTCTTTCATATGGTAAGCTATAAACCAATAAAGGAACTGGTTTTCTGTAATCTATACTTACAGATTTTCCATTTGATAAATCTCTTGTGTCATATGTTTCAAGCCTAGTCGTTTTATACCTTTTAGATATATTAAAAAGGTTTTTAAATCGAAAATCTATTTTTAGAGTATCAATTGAGATCTTTTTGTTGATTACAGTCAATTCAAGGGTGTCTTTATTTAATAGCGGTCTAGGGGTTTTAGACATTTCCAAAATTGTATCAATTTTTGAATCTTTATCTCTCCAGAACTCTTCTGATGTTAGCATGACTGTCTTACCATTTAAGATTTCTCCATGAATTTTGATATTCATATAATCTACTCCTTCAAAAGACAATAACTGCTGTAATTCATAGGATTTGGTACCATATACAACTTTTAAATTAAGAGAATCTTTTTGTTGTCCAAAACTTAAAAAACAATTGATAATTAATGAACATAAAACTAGTTTAGGTATTCCGCACATAATTAATTTAAAATTAAGTCTACAAAGTTAGGTTAACTGTAAGAAAATGGATTGTTAGGTTATCAATAGTTTTAGTGTCCAATAAAGCTTTTGAAGTATTTTTTTAATTACCGGATAGATATCTAAATGCTCAGGTTTCTTTTTCAATAGGTTTGTTTAATTTTAAACAAGAATTTTACTATTTCCTTAGCAATGTAATTTACACTTTTTGAAGCCTTCTTCTTTCAAAATATATTTATTTTTCACATTGACAATGTTAGTCGGATTGTTTTTATTGCCACAACTTCCAATACGCTTAAACCCCGAGGCTTCCCTTCCTTCAATTACAATACAACTTAATTACCCTAACTCATCTCCTTATGTTGTAGAAAAAGAGGTTACTTCAAAGGTTGAAGCTGCTTGTAGTATAGTGGAAGGAATAGTCAAAGTATCGTCGAAGTCTTCCTTTGGTAGTGGACTTGTAACTATAGAGTTCAATAATTCGAAGGATATGGATTTGGCAAGGTTTGAAATCTCTTCTATAGTTAAACAGATATCTGATAAACTGCCAAAGCAGACCACTTATCCTCTGATAACGATTAATCAACCTAATCGAGATTTTGAGACTGCTTTTTTGGTATACACTGTAAGCGGAGATTACTCTGGTAACAAAATTGAAGAGATAACAAGAGAAAATATTATTCCAAAATTGAATGGTATCTCTGGAATTGATAAAACTGTACTTTATGGTAGTGGTGAAGAAGAATATATCTTGAGTTATGATAATACTGCTGTAAAAAAGTTGGGGCTTACAAGAAAAGATATGATTGATGGCTTGAGTAAATACTACAAAAAAGAGAGTTTGGGAAAAGGTGAATACGATGGAGACTATTTCCCAATTTTATTAGGCCCTAAAGAAGATGAACTTAATCTTCATGTGCCATTGAAAGCTGTTGGAAAAAAGATTATTCATCTAGATGATATAGCTTCTGTTAGAAAAACAGAAAATCAAAAAACAGAGTTTTATAGATATAATGGCGAAAATGCCACAACCTTGACAATCTTTGCTAAACAGGGAACAAACACGATTAATCTCGCCGGTGAAGTTAAGAATCAAATTCGAAATTCTAAAAAAACTCTTCCAGATGATTTCGAAATAAATCTTACATATGACAGCACTGATTATGTCATAGAAGAATTGAATAACATAATTAAGAGAGCAATTTATGCAGTGTTAATACTCATTTTATTTGTTTATCTGGCTAGCAGAAGTTTAAAATACTTATTGGTCATTCTTATTTCAATAACAGCAAATTTGCTCCTGGCATTTTTTCTTTATTACGTGTTTGATGTAGAGGTTCATTTTTTTTCCTTAGCTGGTATAACAATATCCTTAGGGTTAATAGTGGACAACTCTATTATGATGATAGATTTTTTGAGAAAGGAGCGAGATTTAAGTATTTTTTTACCATTACTTGCATCTACATTAACTACCATTTGTGCACTTTCCGTTCTTTTTTTTATCGAAGGTGATTTACGATTGGATTTAATAGACTTCACTTTAATTATTATTATTAATCTATCTATTTCCTTGATGGTTGCCTTTTTTTTAATTCCAAACCTTGTTAACTCATTTAAATTAAAGGCACAGAAAATTGATAGTACAAGACATTTAAGTATTATCTACGAAAACATTGTACTTTTTGTTTTGAAGCGCAAAAAAATAGCCACTTTTTCAATCATTTTATTTTTTGGTATTCCACTTTTTTTATTACCGGAAAAATTGGAAGGAAATGGGTCATGGTACTCTAATCTTTATAATTCAACTTTAGGAAGTAATTGGTATGTTAAAAATTTAAAGCCATCGTTAGACCAATATTTAGGAGGGACACTTCAGTTATTTAGTAAAAATTTCTTTGCAAACTCTCAGTTGATGAGTAATGAAAGGGATAAACTTTTTATTACAGCTTCAGCAGAAAAAGATTTGAAATCGTCTCAACTGAACGAAGTTTTTTTATCATTAGAAAGTTTTTTGAAGAATTTTAGCCAAATTGATGAATTCTCAACAAGAATTTTCAATGATAATAGAGGAAGGATTGAAATTTCATTTGTTGAAGAGAAGAAAGATGGGAACTTTCCGTTGATATTAAAATCTAGGATATCTAGAAGGCTTTTAGAATTTGGCGGAATTGACTGGAATGTTTTCGGTGTTGGAAATGGTTTTAGTAACAAGGGTGGAGTCAA
Source organism: Bacteroidota bacterium (assembly GCA_039201015.1). Classification (GTDB taxonomy): domain Bacteria; phylum Bacteroidota; class Bacteroidia; order Chitinophagales; family Saprospiraceae; genus JAAUTG01. The sequence continues at coordinate 36,153 of JBCCRX010000004.1, forward strand.
TGAATCAATCAACTTTTTTATACTAGCTAAAGGTTACAACTATGAAGATTTGAATATTTGGTCAGATTCATTAGCTACAATTCTTACTATGAATCCTAGGGTTGATAAAACCGTAGTGCGCGAGAACAGCTTTTGGAGAATAAAACCTTCACAGAAGTACAATATAAATTATAATAGTGCTGAAAATTCTATAATAAGATTTGGGCCTAGTCAAGTTTCACAAGAATTGAAAAACTTGGCTCAAACAACCAGGGAAGAGATTTTTTTATCAATAAGTAGTGAAGAAGTTAATCTAAAACTGGAATCGACTGATTCTCGTAGTTCTGATTTGTGGGGTGTTCAAAATAAACTTATCGAGAGAGCTGGTCACTATCTTTCATTAAAAAATTCTTCAACAATAGTTAAAAAACAAATACCTGATAATATTTACAAGGAGAATCAAGAATATTTAAGATTAATTGAATTTAATTATTTTGGAGCAAGAAAATCTGGTTCACTTTATTTAGAGCAAACTCTAAAAAAATTTCGACAGCAAATACCAATTGGTTACAGTTTTAAAAGGACAGAACGTTTTTGGCGTGTTAGTGAATACAACCTAAACGACGGTTTAAAACTTTTGTTTTTTGCTCTATTATTGATTTATGTAATTTCCACAGTATTTTTTGAAAGTCTCAAACAGCCTTTTATTATTTTAAGTGTTGTTCCAATCTCATTTATAGGGATTTTTTTAACATTTTATTTATTTGACATTAATTTTGATCAAGGAGGAATAGCCAGTTTTATTCTTATTAGTGGAATCACCATAAATGCCTCTATTTTTATCTTAAACACCTATAATTCTATAAAAAAGAGAAATCCTGAGAAGGGTAATTTAAAATCTTATATTGATTCTTGTCAATTGCATTTTCCAGCTATTTTATTGACAGTTTTTTCAACCTTAATTAGTTTTGTTCCTTTTCTTGTTGATGGCGGCGACTCAGTCTTTTGGTATTCACTTAGTAGTGGGTTAATAGGTGGTCTCCTCTTTTCTTTATTCGCAATTCTGATTTATTTGCCAATATTCGTTCTTAGTAAAAAAGATGGATATGTCTAAATGGAAATATTTTTCACAATTTTTCGCAAGAAAGTATGTTTTGTCAATTGGATTATTGGTTTTATTAGCAATCTTCATTCTGATTGGATTGTCTTGGATGAGCTTTTTACTAAGTATTTTAATTTCACTGTACATTATTTTTTTTACTTTGATTAGGCTTATATCCAACAATTATTTGCAAAGAATTTTGTTTGGTATTACATCTTTTTTTTCCGTATTGGTTATTGCAATCTTTTTAAGACTATTCGTTTTTGAGATTTACATTGTACCAACCACCTCTATGGAGCCTACACTACATCCAGGGGATGTTATTTTGGTTAATAAACTCTATTATGGACCAATGTTGCCTAGAAAATATTCTGATATCCCCTGGTTTGATTTCATCTTTTATTCAAGAATTAAGAATCTGAAAAACACATGGAAATATAGAAGACTGAAAGGAATGTCTAATGTGAAATCTGGAGATATTTTTGTGATGAAAAAAAGTAATGGCTCTCACATAGTAAAAAGATGTGTTGGATTGCCCGGAGAGGAGGTAATGGTTAAAAATAATATATTTTCAAGTTCGAAAAATAGAGATAATAAGCCACCAGAAAATTGTAATGATTATAAGGTGGTTGATTCACCAAAAAAAAATGATAAGAGTACATATTCTGGACAAACTTTTTATTTTAAAAAAGTTAATAGTTCATGGAATATAGGGAACTTTGGTCCTATATTAATTCCATCTAGCGGAATGGAAATGGCTTTGTCATCATGTACGAATCTTGTTTACAAGGACATTATCTCTAGGGAATCTCTCAACCCTGACACTTTATATGAAAGTAAAGGGAAAGAAGAAAAATATTGTTTTAATCGAGATTATTTTTTTGTTTTAGGAGATTATCAAAACGTATCTCTAGATTCAAGATTTTTGGGTTTTATTTCTGAGGAACAATTGGTGGGCAAAGTTGAAGTTGTAATTTTTAATAAAATAGATTTAGAGAAGAAATTGAAATCTTTCTTTTACGTATTATGAACTAATTTGAAACGATAAGTAAAGAATGTATTAATTATCTTATTTTTCCTACACTTGTCAGAATAAGTTTTGTATTTTTAAGATAAAATATATTATTATTAATTCTTAAAATTTCGTACAAATGAAAAAAACATGGTCTTTACTTGGAGTAGTAGTTCTGCTTTTCGCTTTTGCTTTAACGTTTTCGGTTAAATCTAGCACACAAGAAAGTATTGAACTGGTTGACATGCTTTCTGTCGAAGAAGCTAATGCCGATTTGTGTTTTTATTGCAACATCCAGACTCCTACTTGCGTAACCCTTAATGGTGTGGAAATTCCTGGATTTTTGGTTGTTGTCGATTGTGGCGGTGGAGGAGGAGGTATAGGAACTGATCCTTTCAATTAAAAACATTGGTTTTCGGAATGACCAGATATACACTTATTTGGTCATTTTTTTTATCTAAATTTTAATTAACATGATGAAAAACCTAGTTAATCTCTATTTAGTGATATTAATTACATCTTTTTTTTACTCTTGTAATGTAAATAAGAATGAAAATTTCATGGAATATTTTAACGATTCCGAACTGCAAAAGTTAGTAGGAGAGGAAATTATTTCGAAATCTGATATTTTCTTTTCTAATATGATTGAAATGAAGTTCAAGGATAGCTTACTTTTTGTTAATGACCCCACTGAAAATTTTAACATGAAAGTCTGTGATTTTAGGGATAACTCAATTAGATATTTTGCTAAAAGAGGAGACGCTCCAGGTGAAATGACAAGTCAAATAAGTAGATATTCCTTTGATAACAATAATAATCTTTTTTACCTCAGTGACGGAATTAGATATTATAATTTTTCAATGGATAGTTTAAAAGTTGGTATAGACAGACCTTTGTCCTATTTTAATTTCAGTTTAAAAAATGATGATTTTCTTGGATCGACTACATTTATAAATGGAAATATTGTAGGAGGAATGGTAAACAATAGATTTGGTATTTACAATGTTAAAAACAAATCCTCCAAGGGTAAGTATAAATATAAAAGCCATAGCGGTCCTTTATCAGGGCAATCACTTTTTTATAGTCACCCAACAAAGAACTTGGTTTTTTTTATGCAAGTTAAGTCGGAGGTTTTAGGCTTTTTAGAAGTAGATACAGATAATATAACAATTCAGAATGAATATTCTTGGTGGATTTCCGAGGATAAAGATGTTGTGGAAGGTAAGCAAAGGAGTGTTACTCCAGATAGTAACGCTAAAATTGGTTTCGTTACTGCTGATGTTTCAGAGGATTATGTTTATATACTGTATAGCGGTAAAAAAGTTAGTTCAGTAAAATCTCAAGAAGATATAAATGGGTTATTTATGTCCAAATATATCTATGTATTGGACTGGAGTGGCAATCCTATAAAGAAGTTTGAGCTAGATCAAGAAGTAAAATCAATAGCCATTAATGCTGATGAGAACATCTTGTACGCTGCCTCCTTTGAGAATGGTAATCCACATCTTGTTAAATTCAAAATTTAAAAAATCAAAAACCTAATGAATAAAACAGCATTAGTCATAATTTTTTTAATGATTACCGTCGGATTTGTGAACGGTCAAGAAAAAAAAACAATTTCGAATAGTAAAATTGGCAGCACGATAATTTTACCGGATAATGCGCTTATTAGAAACACGGTTTCTAACAAAGTGAATCCGTTAGAAAAAGAAATAAAAATTTTCACAACCATAGACGGTAATTGTGGGCAATGCGCTATCGAATTGAATTCTTGGAAAAGTTTTATGGAAGAACTTAAGAATTCAAATATTGGATTTATTTACTTAATAGAGTCGAGCGATAAAATGAGAACATTTAATACGATGAATAATGAAGGAATAAACTTAGACTATCCTGTATTTTATGATGAGGGAAAAAAAATATACGTAAAAAATAACCTTAGTGATTCTAAGCATTTCAATACATTTCTTTTAAATAGTAAAAATGAAATCGTATTGACAGGAAGCCCTATTGTAAATGAGGATATTGCGATGCTGTACAAACAAAAAATTGATAGCTTGAATTTATCCTCAAAGGATTATCATATTAAAGTTAATCAAGACGCAACAGGTACTGGTGTTAGGATTTCAGGTAATATCATTTATATGGATGAAGATAAAAATGTTATTGACGAAAATAAAGCCAAGCAAATGATAGCCTCAAGAGATTTTTACCCTAGTATTAACACAAATTCAAATGTAATTATTCTAAAAAAAGTAAAATAGAATTTATGCAATTGAATTAATGAAGAATTTTTTTTTCAAACTTTTTAGCTTGTTCATCCCAATAACTGTAATGTTTTTTGCATGCAAAAAAGCAGTAAAAAATGAGCCGTTGGAAATAGAATTAATTGATGAATCTAGAAATGTTGTATCAGTTGATGCAACTTTAATCAAAAACCAAATTTTTTTTAAAGAGATTGTCTCAAATGGTAAAGTTGAGGCTAGAAAAAAAAATGAAATCATTTTCAAAGGAGATGGTAAACTAATATTCTTAGGTATAAAAAATGGAGAACAAGTTGTTCAAAACCAAATATTAGCAAAATTAGAGGATGATTTGATAATCAATCAATTAGAGAAGGCTAAAATTGATTTAGAGAAAGCTAAAATAGAGTACAAGACAGAGTTAATAAATTTTAATCTCAAAGATTCTTCCGGCAATGCCGAAGAAACGACTTTGAGAGAAAGCTTACGCATAAAAAGTGGACTAGCCCTTGCCGAAAATGAAGTTAGGCATCAGAAAATTAAATATAACAATAGGACTATTAGAGCCCCGTTTGATGGAGTAATTGCTAATTTAGATACAAAACAAGGGGATTTTATTTCGAGTACTGACGTTTTATGTTCAATACTTAATTGGAGTGAAATTGAAGTCTCATTTTCAGTGTTGGAAAATGATTTATTCTTTTTTGATGTTGGACAACCAATTGAGGTATTACCCAAAGTAGGATTAAAAAAAACTTTAACAGGACATATTAGTGAGGTAAACCCAATAGTGAATGAAAACGGTTTGGTGAGCGTTAAAGGATTGATTAATTCCCATGACGATTTCAATCCACTTGATGGCCTCAATGTGGATGTGATTATTAAGAAAAAATTAGAAAATGTAATAGTCGTACCCAAAGAGGCTCTTGTACTTCGTTCAAATGATGACGTTGTTTTTACTGTTGAGAATGGCTTTACAAAATGGAACGCGGTTGAAATAATTGAAGAGAATAGCAAATACTATGCTATAGATAGTTCTTTAAAGATTGGTGATACAATTATTATTTCTAATAATTCAAACTTATCATTTGATGTAAAGGTTGATATTAAACTAGTAGGAAACGACTAAACATTTCATTGTGATTGGGTTCTTAGTCAAACGTCCGATAGCTGTCTTTACATTAACTTTCTCAATACTTGTACTAGGTACTTATTCAGTGTTTAAGGTGCCAACTTCAATAATACCTGATATTGAAATACCTCAAATGATGGTACATGTTTCTTATCCTAACAGTTCTGCAGAGGAGCTAGAAGCAAATATTATAAAAAATTTAAGAGAAGAGCTGCTCCTAACGGGAGGATTAAGTGATATAGAGTCCCAAACAAAAGATGGTTATGGCCAAATCAAGATGTTCTTCAATTATGGGACAGATATAGACTTCGCACTGATAGAAGCTAATGATAGGCTGGATAGATCAATGCAGTATTTACCCAATGACCTAAAAAGGCCGAGACTAATCAAAGCATCTCCCTCAGATGTGCCTATATCATATTTGACGGTTTCCTTAAGAAATGAAACTGGAGCAAGTAGTTTTTTTGAACTGAGTGAATTTGTAGAGAAGAATTTAAAAAGAAGAATAGAGCAATTACCTCAAGTAGCTTTAGCCGATATAAGTGGTCATGCAAAGAATCAAATAGTTATCTCTCCTGATTTTGAGAAGTTACAAAGTCTAGGCATTTCACTTAAGACTCTTGAAAATGCGATTCAACAGAATAACTTTGAAAGCGATAACTTCTTTATTCAAAATGGATCTTACATATATAACTTATCTCTTGAAAATACTCTAAAGAGTGTAGATGACCTAAGAGAAGTCTATTTATATATTCATGATAAAAGAGTAAAATTAAAAGACCTTGCAAATATTAAGTCAGTTTCTCAAGAAAGCGATGGTTCTGTTTTTATAAATGGGCGTCGTTCAATAGTTCTTGCGATAATTAAACAATCTGATTCCAAATTATCAAAATTGGAGCAAGAATTACGACAGTTAACAGAGGCTTTAGAGGAAGAATATGACCACATAAAATTTGAAAGTATTCAGGACCAGTCGTTATTGTTAAAACTTTCTATTGGGAATTTAAAAGATAGTTTGATAATTGGTGGATCTCTTGCAATATTGATACTCTTTTTCTTTATAAAGGACTTTATGTCCCCAATGATAATTGCCTTAAGTATTCCCATTTCATTGGCCTTAACTTTTATTTTACTACATGCTATTGGTCTTTCGATAAATATAATTTCATTATCAGGAATTATACTAGGTGTTGGTATGATGATTGATAATTCGATTATAGTAATCGATAGTATATCTAAAGTTAATGATACTAGTACTGGAGAAGGACGTAACATAGCATATGCATCTGATATTGGAGTGAGACAGGTTGTTTTGCCCTTATTTACTTCTGCATTGACAACCTGTTCAGTTTTTTTGCCTTTAGTCTTTTCTGAAGGATTAGCTGGAGCTTTATTTTTCGATCAAGCTATTTCGATTTCAATTGGACTTTTTTCTTCTCTATTGGTATCTATTTTTTTGATTCCCGTAATATATGTTCAATTAAAATCAATTCAGCTCACTGCTAAAAATATATTTAATTCAAATACTAGTGTTCGTGACATAAACAGTATCTACTTGAGAGGGTATGATTACTTTTTAGCAAATCCTAAGATTCTAATTTATATTTCGGTAACCTCAACTATTATAGGTTTTTTCCTTTTTTATTCAATGAAGTACTCCGAGTTACCAATTTTATCTCAGAACGAAACCGTTCTTACTTTGGATTGGAATGATAATATTTCTCTCGCAGAGAATGAAAAAAGAGTTGAATTATTATTGGATGAAATATCAGATTTGAATACTAGTTTCATTGAAGCAGGTAGACAAAACTTTCTGTTGAAGCAAGATAACCTATCGGATATTTCCGAGGTTTCTATATATCTTAAGGCAATAGACCATAAAACTATGAATCAAATTATTGATACGCTCAGAGGGAAAATTCGTTTTAATTATCCGAGAGCTATTTATAATTTTTCTCCGCCTAAAACTATTTTTGAATATGTTTTTGGAACAAGACAAAAAGATTTAGTTGCTGAAGTTTATTTAAGAAATTCAAACTCTCTTCCTGATTTAAACAAACTTTCTACAATCGATAGTCTCTTTACTAATATTGACAAATCAACCATACCTTTAAAAAAGACAATCATTATTCGGATAGATTATGAGAAACTTATTAGGTATGGTGTTAATCATGAAGACTTAACAAAGGAATTGAATGCTAGCTTTAACGATATATCTATTGATAATTTACGGGGAAAGGAAAAATTTATTCCTATAAGATTGTCTTATCCTATCAAAAGTATCGAATCTTCATTGTCAAATATGTTTATAATTAACAAAAATGGAGATTTAATAAGGGTAAGGGATTTAATAAGTATTGTTGAGTCTAAGAGATATGAAAAAATTTATGCCAATGCCAACGGACCATTTCTAAAATATAGAATTGAGGAAAATGACAAGGTTGATAATTCTTCTTTAATAGACATCACAAAGAATTTCTTCGATATGGAAGAACTAGGAGTGAGATTTTCAGAAGAAAAAGATGCTATAAAAAAAGCTAGATGGAGGATTTTCTTCTCGATATCTATTTCTGTTTTATTATTGTATTTGATACTCGCAGTTCAATTCGAATCTCTTTTATTGCCATTAATAGTTTTAATCGAAATCCCCATAGACATTGGTGGAGGATTACTCTTGCTTTGGGTGTTTGGAGGAACTATTAACATTATGGCAGGGATTGGCCTTATAGTCACCATAGGTATCATCATAAATGATAGTATTCTAAAAATACACACTATAAATGAACTAAGAAGAAAAGGCTTACCTACCAGACAAGCTGCTAAAGAAGGGAGTCAACTGCGGCTCAGACCAATCGTGATGACTTCTCTAACTACGATATTGGCTCTAATTCCTTATTTGTTCATCGGAGGCTTAGGAAGTGAATTACAGAGGCCTTTGGCATTAACTGTTATAGGCGGAATGATTATTGGCACCTTTATCAGTTTATATTTCATCCCTTATATGTATACTCGATTTGTTAAATAAAAATTGAATGAAAAGGATTGTTTTTTTTAGCCTTATTTTTTCAAGCCTTTATATAACAGGCCAAACAAAGTGGTCATTGGATAGCTGTATTTCTTATGCAAAGAAGAAAAATGTCTTGGTGCAAAAACAGAGATTGGAAAATTTAAAATTGGATAGTGACCTGAAATTATCAAAATTTAGTTACTTCCCAGAAGTTACATTTTCAGGAACACAGGGTTATAATCTTGGAAATAGCTTCAATGTTTCTACATCTGTAGGTCAGCGGTCAAGTAGATTTAATTCTTTTGATTTATCAGCAAGGGTAGATTTATTCAATGGGTTGAAAAAAAAGTATGACAAAGAAAAAGCCGAGATAAATAAAAAAAATGGCGATATAGAGATTGATATTATACACTTTGATATTTCACTTGAGATTATAGATAAGTATTCAAAAGCTCTTTTTAGTAGGGAAGCATTAAAGGCTGCTGAGGAACAGGAGAAAATAAGTAAGCGAGAACTAGAAAGACTAGAAAGGTTATTTAGTGAAAAGTTAGTTTCCAAAAAGGAAATTCTGGAAATAGAGGCAGCGTATTTTTCTGATTTAAAGGAAGTCATAAACGCAAAAAACGATTTTAAAGTAAACTTATCTGAATTAAAAGGAATTTTAGATGTCGTAGATATTGAGAACTTTGATATAGAGGATATTGATTCAGAAATTAATCCAATACTTGGAATGCCTTTTTTGCCAGTAAATCTTGATAAAGAAGAATTGGTTAAATCAAATCCATACTTACTCTCTTCGAGATTGAGTGTAGAAAAAATACAAAAGGAAATTTCAAGCTATAAATCGGAATTTTTACCCTCTTTAAGTTTTGCATATTCTCTAAATACGAGTTATTTTAAAATAATAGGTGAAGATGATATCATTTTCAATCCAATTTCTGGTTTATTTGAAGAAAATGGATTCTTCACTCAATTATCTAATAATCAGACAAATCTATTACTCTTTTCTTTAAATGTGCCTATTTTTAGGAAATATCAGAATAAGAATAACCTTGATAAATCAAGAATAAATTTGAAGTTAGCTGAGATTGATTTTAAGAATAAAACAAAAGAACTTATCAATACTGTTGATATGGCCATCAACAGTTTACTATCTTACCAAAAAGCTCTGGAAATAGCAACTTCTGCCTATGATTTACAACAAGAAGCATTTACGATAAGTCAAAAAAAGTATGAGGAAGGATTAATTTCTAATCATAAATTTTTAGATAGCAAAAGCTCCCTCTTACGGTCCAGGCTTGAATACATACAAACTAAATTCACTTATATATTTCATCAAAAAATAACAAAATTGTATTTTCAATAATTTCAGAATTTATTTTTGGCATTGGTTTTTTAATTAATCTCCAATCTCTCCTGATATTCATCCATAATATGAGTAGGAAGACCTTTGATATAAATTTCGGTGGTAGACAGTTTTGAATGACCCAGCATTTTGCTGAGTGCGTTAATCGGTACATCGTTGAGAATAAGGTTGGTGGCCATCGAATGACGGCTGACATAGCTGGTAAGATGTTCTTCGATACCACAGAGTTTGGCAATCTTTTTCAGATTTTCATTGTAACGTTTTCTTTCCCAACGCATATCGCTGTATTGGTCTAACTCATCTTTTCTTCTGATTATAGGAAAAACAAAATCTTCTTTTTTCTTGTTCTTAGTGTAAAAATCAAGAATTGAGGCAAGTTGCTCCGTGATTTTGATATCATAAGGCTTAGCCGTTTTCTGCCTCTTATATTGGATACGACCATCTATGATATTGCCCATTTTCAAAAATGCCATGTCGATAAACGTAATGCCGTTCATCAAATAGGAGCAGAGGAAATAATTACGGGCATGAAAAAGAGGGTTTTCCGTCGCTAATTCTAAATCAAGAATCCATTTTATCTTTTCTCGGTCTATAGCTCTTTTAGCTGTGGGTTCTGATTTGATTTTGTAGTGCTTGAAAGGATAATATTCTTGGGGAATAATTCCGGTATTAATGGCTTTGTTATAAACAGAGCGAATGGTACGCATATAGGTCGAAAGTCCATTTAAGCTATTACCTTTCTTAAGATGCGCCGTTTCAAACTTCTTTAAAAATGAATAGGAAATCTGTTCAAAATCGAGCGTATCTTTTTCGTGAAAGTTTTTTAATGCGCCTAATGCACTTTTATAAGCCCTGGCATTTCCGTATCGCTTCGCCTCATTGAGTTGGTCAATCAAATCTTCAGTAAATTGGAAAAAGGAAGACTTTTGTCTTGGTTTGACTAAAAGTGTCTTTAGTTCATTAGCCGTTAGATAGTCCAAACGATTTTCATCATTAAGGTCATTGATGATGTCGAGGAAATCCGCCTTCTTCTTTTCCAATTCATTATTCAATCGAATAACTGAATGAGTACCCTTATATGTTTTCTTGATTTTACGGGTTCGATTGTTCCAGTCAGATTGAGGCACAGAAATCTTGGTAGGGATGTTGGCTGTTTTTCCTTGATGACTTAATCGAAAAACAAGTGGGAAATGTCCGTTCTTTTTTGACCGCCTTTTGTCCAGTGAAAGTACTATACTAGTATTCATGATACTCAAAGGTAATTAAAAATTTGCACTTTTTTTGCACTTTTTTTTGAATCTTTTTGACATTAACTGACCCTAATAAAATTTATAAGTAATTGATAATCAATTAATTTAAATAATTTTTAAAATCTATAAAAGTCAAAATTAACTGCCTTCTAAGCAGACGGTCGAAGGTTCGAATCCTTCCGCGATCACCGGTATTAATAGAGCCTCAGAAGAATTTATCTTCTGAGGTTTTTTTATTTGCACTTTTTTGACCTAATTGAAATACTCCATTTTTGCTGATAATTGGTTCTTA
>JBCCRX010000005.1:0-41953 GCA_039201015.1 Bacteroidota bacterium
AATCTATATTTTATACATTACGAAAAATTATCGTTCAATAGAATACCGTTACTCAGGTCCACACATTTCATATAATATATACGCTGCTTATCAACTACTGATTAGTACTATTTGTACTCTATAAACTTACGTTTTGCTGATTTGAAAATCAAAAAATCAAAATTTTCAATTTTGATTTTTTCTCTCTGTCCAGAGGGGTAATTGAAATTTTTCGCAGAAAAATTTCAATTGTATGCAGCACTTCTGTTGCAAATTTATTTTTTCAAAATAGATTTCAGCGAAACGTGAGTATAAATACAATCAAATCTTTATATTATGCCTACACTCGTCGAACAGTTAAACTCGCCCAAAGTAGATGCTCAATTTATCAGCTTTTTGGACTATGTAAAGATGAAACAGGACCAAAATGAGCGTTTTCCTTACCCTGTCCATATCAGTTTTGAGCCACTCTTGGAGGAGCTGGAAATAGCTGCCAAAGATTGTCATAATGTAAAAGGATTACTCGCTAGAGAAGGTCTAAAGCTATTTGGAACATCAGATGCACTGAAGCAAACGCCTTTTACCGCTGATATTTCAGATTATCAAGCAGCATTAGCGAGCATCTTGGATGGCTTGTTTCCATCTTTAGTAGCGGAAAAAAAGTACGGATACATTGCGGTACCTTTTCAGATGGATACGCTCTACATTACGCCAGATATGCTAGAACTAATTGATACACCGCAAAACGAAATTAGAATGAATATTGGTGGTGGGCAACTTTCTAGCAAAATGCTTTACGACGCCTGTTCCATGATTCTCAATAAATATTACGATTGTGATGTAGAACCTGTTTTGCCTTCTACTTTGACTTTTCGCTCAAAAGAAAATCTTTTAGAAACCCATTTTCAGATCAATTTAGTGACTGATTTTTTGCAGGTTAAAAACACCCAACCATTGCCCAAATTAAGTAGATCTGATATTCAAAAATTATTGCTCAATCCCTATCAATCAGCACTTTGGCTAGAATATCTTCCGGTAGATCATTTTGAATTTTACGGTATGGTCTTCTGCTACATTACAGATATCACAGAAGAGCAGATAGTCGCAGAATTGAAAGAAATTATGCTGTCCAATAATTCCAATTCTGTACAGCATGACATAGCGCGTACTACTGCTAAGATTCGCTCTCTTTTTAGAAATGAAAATATTTCGTTGGGCATCTTCATGCAAGATATGGATATGGTGAGGATGATGAAAGGAATGCTAAACCACGCTCCTAGCTTATTAGGTCAAGAAGCATACGAGCTAAGAAAAGAAGGTATCAAATCATCGATTTATGAGCTAGCCAATCAAAACGAGAACGGGCTGATTGTAGAAGATTTAAAGCAGTTAGAACACAAGACAAGTTTAGAAAAACAGCTATTGGCACAAGGCTACAGAAGTTTGATCCTTATCCCTACGGACAATAGAGAACAAATCTTAGAAATAGGCTCTCCTTATCCCAACTGCTTTGGTTATAATAGTTTGACAAAAATCAAGAAATATTTGTCAATCATGGAAGCGGGTATAGAACGAAAAAAAGATGCGCTAGAAACTCAAATCAATCAAGTTATTCAGCATCATTTCACCAATATTCATGCTAGTGTGGATTGGAAATTTCAAGCAGTAGCCGCTGAATTTTTGCAAAATAGTCGTTTTCGGCGAGAAACCAATGCACAGATAAGTCCAATCACCTTCGAGCGAGTCTATCCGCTCTACGGACAGGCAGATATAGTGGGTTCTTCCACCCATCGCAACAAAGCCATTCAAGCAGATTTGGAGCTAAATCTTCAGTTGCTGGAAGAAGTATTATCACAACTGGTCAATCTCTCCTATCACAGTTTAACTGACTATTACCGCACAACAATAAAAAGGGCACAGGATGAGATCAAAAAACGATTTAGCCCAACCGATGAGACTCGCATTTTGGAGCTGCTGAATACAGAAATACATCCATTTTTACGCAGTATTCAAGACCAGCACAGTAAAGAAATCATAGAGTACTATTTTGCAAAATTAAATCCTGCCTTAGGAATTATTTATCAAGCTAGAAAAGATTTTGAAGATAGCGTTTCACTTATCAACAGTAAGCTTTCTGCTTTGATACAAAACGAAAATGAGCACTTACAGAGTAAACTGCCACATTATTTTGAAAAATACGAAACGGACGGTGTAGAATACAATATCTATCTTGGTCAGTCCATGTTGAAGGCGCATAAGTTTTCGCCCTATTACTTAAAAGACTTTCGCTTATGGCAACTGATTTGCATGTGTAAAGTCACCCAAAAAGTAGCAGCAATTCAGCCAGATTTACCGACACCGCTCACAACGGCACAGCTTATTTTTGTGTATAGCGATCCTTTGGATATAAAGTTCCGTATGGACGAAAAACACTTCGATGTAGATGGTGCTTACAACGTCCGCTATGAAATCATTAAAAAGCGGATTGACAAAGCTTATATTCTAGGTACCGATGAAAGGCTAACACAAGCAGGGAAGATAGCCATTGTTTATCTGCACAAAAAAGATCGGCAAGAATACATGGAATACTTGAATTATCTAATTGACAGAGGTTGGATTAGCCCGGCTGTAGAAGATTTAGAGTTGGGAAAATTACAAGGTGTAGAGGGGCTAAAAGCTTTACGAGTTGGCTGTTTGTGAATGGCCTCCGATACCGTCAACTATTTTTCATGGCTTGGATAAACAGGTCAAGATGTCGTCCTTTTTCTTATTCACAGATGAACGATCGCTCCTGTTCGATAGGATTCATCGGCTGCTAATACAATTTTAAGACTATTTACTGCATCTTGCATGTGATCTGTCAAGTCGGTATTTTCCTGAATTGCTTTCAAGAGAAAGGCTTGCTCTAATAAACACAAAGCATCGTGATCTGGCTCGTTAGGGGCTTCTATAAGCTCGTCTTTCTTACTAAAATTGCCCGCTTTATTCAATTGGCTGTAGTGCAATTGAAGTGCACCTACTTTAGTATGCCCTTCTATGTCCTGAGAGTTGCCTTTGTCCGTTTCTACGATAGAAACCGCTCCTTTTGGTCCGAATACATCTTTCACAAAGAAAGCCGTCTCACTAATCATTGGTCCCCAGCCCGCTTCGTACCAACCGATCGACCCGTCCTCAAATTTGACTTGTAGTTGACCATAATTGTACATCTTGGGATCAATTTCATCAGTCAAACGAACGCCCAAAGCATGCACGCTAAGGGGTTTTGCCTTTGTCATCATACACATAATATCTACGTAATGTACGCCACAATCGACGATGGGCGACATTGATCGCATTAGATTTTTATGAGTCTGCCATTGTGCGCCGCTGCTCTGTTGATTTAGATTCATCCGCATGACGAGGGGCTTGCCTAGTGTTCTCGCTAGTTCTACGAAAGACGCCCAAGTAGGGTGTACTCTCAGAATATAACCGATCACCATTTTTCTGTTTTTCTCAATGGCTAAATCCACTAATGCTTGCGCTTCTTTTACTGTAGTAGCGAGTGGTTTTTCTACAAAAACGTGTGCATTTTGCATCAAAGCTCTTCTAGCATAGTCCGCATGTGTGTCTGGATAGGTATTGATAGAAACAACATCAGGCTGTGTACTTTTCAATGCTTCTTCGTAGCTAGCATAAGTAGGGAGACCACCCAATAGGTCAGAGAGGCGATTTCGACTAGCCACTGAGCGACTTACTAGACCCACAATCTCGAAGCCCTCCATTTGATGATAAGCTTTGGCATGAGAAGTTCCCATGTTACCACATCCGACGACTAGTACTTTCAGTTTATTCATGTTTATGTAAGTTAGGTTTTGCTAATTTCTGTGTGATTACCTAAAGCATTGATGGAAATACAAGCAATTTCTAATATTACTTAGACAGCAATATAATCGCCGAATTGAAAAATGGATAATTAACAAACTGTAAACTAAGTTTGTTTTAATTTTGAGAAGCGAGAAATTCCTTAGAATTTCGAGCTTCAAAAAACCTATCTGCCGCTCGTCTTCGACGGTGGCGAACCAGGTATGAGGGAGAAAAAAAGGGTTGATAAAAATCCTTTTTCTCCCTCAAACTCCCTTGTTTAAAATACAAATAAACTTAGTTTACAGTGTACTTTAGGAATGAGGCATAAATAAATGTTCGTCCTTGACTCGTTCCTTAGTCGTAAAATCATTCTCTAATCATTTAGTATTTTTGTGATGAATTAATATCATTCGGTTCGTAAACTCAAGTTTAAATTTTTTTGAAACACGTTGATCTCACAAAGATTCCTATGGATTAAAACAGACACTTGCCAACAATTGATTACATTGTCCGCTCAATTGAATCGTCAATTAATGGATTTTATTCACAATAACCCGCCCGAATCTGGAGTGCAGGCATTTTGACAGTAAGAAAATACATTTTTAGTACTGTGGAGGGGGTAAAATTTTTGTGGATAATCACTAATATTACTGTATGCGATTGCTTCAACTTTGTAAAAAATTCCCTTACCCATTGAAAGACGGCGAATCTCTGGCGGTGAGCTATTTGAGCAGTGCCATGAAGGACTTAGGTTGTGAAGTGACCCTGCTCTCGATGAATACCACCAAACATTATTTTGATCTGTCGCAACTGCCATCGAGCTACAATCATTACAAAGCCATCCATACCGTGAAAGTAGATAATCGTTTAAAAGCAAAAGACGCTTTTTTAAATCTTTTCACCACTACTTCCTACCATGTCTCGCGTTTCATCTCCAATAACTTTAAGAACCGCCTTATTCGATTGCTTGAGACTGAAAAATACGATGTCGTTCAACTAGAAACCCTTTATCTCGCCCCTTACATACCGACGATTCGCAAATATACTACAGCTCCCATTGTGATGCGAGCGCACAATATCGAACACGAGATTTGGGAACGCGTAGCAGAAAACAGTCGCTTTTTACCTATAAAGTATTATCTAAAGTACCTAACCAATAAATTGAAGAAATACGAAATAAAGCGATTGGGAGACTATGACTTGTTGGTGGCCATCACAAAAAGGGATTTGGAACTTTATCGAACACTGGGCTATAAAGGTAAAGCTATCGTGACGCCAGTGGGTGTGGATAAAAGAAAATATCATCCCGACTACAAGAGTTTTCAGCAGCCACCATCCATTTCCTTCATCGGCTCTCTGGATTGGATTCCAAATCAAGAGGGTTTGATTTGGTTTTTGGAAAGGGTTTGGAAAAAATTGCAGATAAGCCACCCGAATCTTGAATTGCACATTGCGGGCCGTCATGCACCAAAGTCTATTTTAGAACTCAAAGAAAGTGGCGTGATCGTACACGGTGAAGTAGCAGACGCTAAGGCATTCATCAATCAGCACTCTATCATGATCGTGCCTTTACAATCGGGTAGTGGCATTCGAGTCAAAATATTGGAAGGTATGGCACTAGGAAAAGTAGTCGTGACAACCAATGTAGGCTCAGAAGGTATTGCCGCAAGTAACGGAAAAGAGATCATGGTGGCAGATAGTCCAGATGCTTTCCTTTCGTGTATCGAAACCTGTATAGAACATCAAAATAAGCTGGAACAAGTTGGAAGACAAGCGAGACGACTTATTGAGCAGGAGTTCGATACCTTAGAAATAGCAGCCGCACTTGTAGGAGCTTACCAAAAGCTAATCAAGCGACCGCGACCAAGTCTAAAGCTAGCCAATAGGAAAGACTAGCAAACATTCATATAGCTCAAAACTCATAATTGCTCCAGCACCTCCCGATCTTTTCTTTTCAAAGTTTTTACCACCAAATCATAAGAATGATCTACAAGTTCCAACAAAAAATCATTTTCCAGTCCTTCTTCAAAGTGAACGGTATTCCAATGTTTTTTGCTCATGTGATAACCTGGTTGAATATCTTCGTATTCTTCCCGCAAAAGAATGGCTCGCTCAGGATCGCACTTCAAATTAACCCTCAAACTATCATATTTCAAACCTGCCAAAGCAAACATTTTACCCATCACTTTAAAAACCAAAGTGTCTTCACCAAAAGGAAAACCCTCTTCCACGCCTTTTTTCTTCAAGCAATAATTTCTGAAATCTTCTATATTCATTTTATAAGTCGTTTTGTCTTGCAAAAATAAGCAACGAAAACTTATAATATTCGTTCTTTTTGAGTGTTCCTTATCTACGACATTAGCATGCAAAAAATTATACTAAGCGTTTTACTGCTCCTACAAAGCATAAGCCTATTTGCAAAAGGCTATTTTGAATATACATCAGATGCGACGGCGGCTTATCACAAAGTTATAGATTTGCGTTTCGTGGAGGCGCAGCGATTGATAGACCAAGTGAAAAAGGAAACGCCAGAGAACTTAGTGGTGCACCATCTCGAAAATTATATTGATTTCCTTAAAGCTTATATCAACGAAAACGAAGTACTTTTCGATCAGGCAGAAGCGAGGAAAAACCGTCGTCTGAAACTAGTGGAAGCAGGAGATAAAAATTCGCCCTACTATCTTTATTTACAAGCCAATATACGGATGCAGTGGGCAGTGGCGCGCATCAAATTTGAGCAGTGGTACGGTGCTTTCCGCGACATCAATCAGGCATTCAAATTGCTGGAAAAAAATGTGGAAAAATATCCCGATTTCATGCCCAATAAGAAAGATTTGGGCTTTCTACACGCCATTGTCAGTTCTTTACCGAGTGGCGTGGAATGGATCAGTAGCTTGGAAGGCGACTACAAAAGAGGAAAACGAGAACTGAAAGAAGTATTGCGCTATGCTAGCAAAAATAACTTCATGTTTGAGCGGGAGACGTACATTCTTTATGCCTATGTTTTATTGCAATTTGGAAAAGAAGAACAAGGCGCGTGGCGTGCTATCAATGCCAGTTCTTTGAACCCGAAAACCAGTCCAACAGCTGCATTTATTTTAGCGAATGTAGCGATGAAAAGCGGTCATAATGATGAAGCAATTAGCCTGCTGGAAGAGCGACCCAAAAGCACTATTTTTTATCCTTTTCCTTATTTGGATTATATGCTTGGTCTAGCCAAATTGCATCGTTTGGATGAAGATGCCGACCAGTATTTCAAGCATTATTTGAACCATTTCAAAGGAAGAAATTACATCAAGCAAAGCTATCGACTTTTGGCTTGGCACGAATTGGTGCAAGGTCGGACAGCAGGCTATCGCAGCTACATCAAGGAGGTGAAAAGAGTTGGACATACCTATATTGGCGCAGATGAAAGCGCGCAGGAAGAAGCAGAAGAAGGTATTTTACCCAATGCGAGTATCTTGAAGGCGAGATTGCTATTCGACGGTGCTTACTATCAGAGAGCCTACGAAATATTGCATCCATTATCTGGACAAACATTCGATTATCTCAAAACCAATTTGGAATACGACTACTTCCTAGGCAGAACAACGCATCAACTCAAACGCTACGATGAAGCCCTGAAACATTATCAAGAAGTCATCCAAAAAGGACGCTACCAAGATTGGTACTATGCCTGCCGTGCTGCACTGGAATCTGGACGCATTTACAGAATAAAAAAAGACTATAAACAAGCAGAAAATACCTTTCAATTGTGCTTAGATATTCATCCAAAAGAACATGCCTATTCGCTGCATCGGCAAGCCAAAATAGAACTCAATCGACTTAGAACACGCAATTAGCTTTTTGCAATCAATTTTTGCATTTGTTTGATGGAGTGTAGGTAAGACTTTTGAAGTTCTAGGAATGCATTTGCATTTCTTTACATCAAACGCCAATCGTCAACAAGCAGCATCCAATCCACTCACCGAAGCGACCAAAACATAAACAATCTTCCAAAGTGTTAATTTTTTTGAAGAAAAGCATTACTTTTAGCCATCTAATGCGTTAGAGGAGTTTAATTTCTTGGCTGATGTTACGCAATAGTGTGTTTTAGTGCGAGAAATCTAGTAGCTTGTCAAAGCTACCGTGTTTTGAATTAGAGTGGCTGCCCGCCTCACGCCTAAGGCGGACACGGTAAGGCGGACACCCGACGATTTGTAAACAAGTAACACTTTGTGTCATTTGCAATTTGGTATTTTGCGTAACATGAGTTCTTGATTTGATCTCAACTATTCAACTACAGCGCGCATCCATTAAGCATACAAGCAAAAATTCAAGTACAAAATGAACTTAGACCTTTTATTACTATTCCAAAATGCCGATTTAGAAACGCTACCCGAAGAAGGTAGCGTAGAAACACAAAGCCTTTTTGACATTATCATTCAATCTGGACCACTCGGAATGGCGATCGTGGCGGTGCTTATTGTGCTACTAATTATTGCTTCCTATATTTTTATTGAGCGATACTTGACCATTAAACAAGCGGCTAGAATAGATCAAGGCTTTATGAATAATATTCGTGCCAATGTGGCTTCTGGAAATATTCCTGCTGCGAAAGCTTTGTGCCAAAATACAGATTCCCCAATTGCCAGGATGGTAGAAAAAGGAATTTTAAGAATTGGGAAACCCTTGAAGGACATTGATGCCGCGATCGAAAATGTCGGTAATCTTGAAATTTTTAAACTAGAAAAAAGCCTCTCTACTTTGGCGAGTATTGCGGGTGCTGCTCCGATGATTGGTTTCTTTGGGACGGTGACGGGTATGATTGCCGCTTTTTATGAAATGGCTACTCAGGAAAACGTGACGCCGAGTTTACTGGCAGGCGGTATTTATCAAGCCCTTCTGACAACTGCCTTCGGACTTTTCATTGGTATCATTGCTTTTGTAGGCTATAATATCTTAGTCGCTAATGTCCAAAAAGTAGTTTACAAAATGGAGCGCAGCACAGTGGATTTTATGGATTTATTGCAAGAACCAAGCATATAATTATTGTTTATCCGTTGATACGTTTATCTGTTTATTTGTTCCAGTTCAACGAATAAACAGGTAAACAAATAAACAAGCAGCCATGGGCTTAAAAAAACGATCAGAAGTAAGTGCAGAGTTTAGTATGTCTTCCTTGACGGACATTATTTTTCTGCTGCTTATTTTTTTCATGCTGACTTCTACTTTGGTACAGATTCATCCTTTCGATTTGCCAGAATCGGACTCCAAAACGGTGGCTTCTACGGACATCATAGTCGCTATTGATGAAGACGGAAACTATACCTTGAACAATAAAGCAATCTCCAAAGGGGCATTGAAAAAAGCGTTGGCACTGAAAAAGCGAGAAATCGAAAACCAAGAAAATCCTTACGTCACGATTGTTTCGGAAGTGAATAATAAATTCAATGAAACGCTCTATGTGATGAAGATTGCAAATGAATTGAGGATGAAAACGATTATTGCAACGCAGCCAAGGACTTCTTGAGGACTTTTGGCTGCTTAATTTTTGCTCCATATTATAAACAATAAAAATGCAAATAAAAAACCAATTAACCGTTTTTAGAGATCTTCTACAATTAGTTGAAGAGTCAATAAACATAGTAAAGCGGCATCCAAAATTCTTTTTTGTATTATTTATACTTTTATTGTGTTACTACGGATTAAGATACCATACTTACGACAAGCCTAAAAGTGTGATCCAGAGATATTACTTTTCAATTAATGCAAAAGAGTACAATAAGGCATGGTATCAATTGAATAAAGAATACAGAAAAACATTACATGACAATGATATATAGATATTTATTAAGAGTTATTCTACGACAAAAAATTTTGGGGACATTGAGATAAAATATCTAAAAAGTAAAATAAATCCGCTGATAGATGTTTTTAAGCCAGAAAGACTTTATGAAATCAAATATGAAGTCGAAGATAGAATGAAAAGAGAGGATTTAACCAATACAGGAATGCAAGTATAGAATTCTTTTTGGGTAGAAGTACAGGAGGTAGCGACAATAGGTAAATTAAAAAATTCATCGAAAAAGAATTTTACTCTGAGAAGAGTATTTCAACAAAAAATTAGAATCACCAAGGAAAGTGGTAGCTGGAAAATAGCAGATATAAAAACTCTTCAAATTGGATTAAAAAAATAATCGTACCCCTGTATCTGACTGACCTCATGGGTTCTAGTGCTTTTGAAGCCTTAAGAAATCCATTATGGTATGTGAGGCTAGTTGATAGTTGACTACAATTATGAAAAAAAATAAAAAATGAACTTTACGAGAAACTAAAAATTGAGATGTGAAATTAGCAAGATACGAACTGAAATCTGGCGAAAAATTGGAAGTCTTTGAGTTTGTGAGTGTTGGTAAGAAGGGAAGAATCTATAAAATGGTTCAGTATTCAAAGACAAATTATAAAGGGGTTTACAATTTAGCATTTGGAGATAAGAATACAATGACTGGCGAGCTTGATGATATGTCAATTTCAAACAATGGCGATAGTGAAAAGGTCTTAGCCACAGTTGTAGCAACACCTTATGCCTTTTTTGATAGTCATCCTGATGCTTATGTTTATGCAACAGGAAGTACAGAATCAAGGACAAGATTGTATCAAATGGGAATCAGTAAATATCTCGAAGAAGGTTTAAACGATTTTGAGATATTTGGTGAAATAGAAAGTAACTGGGAAGAGTTTAAAAGAGATACGAATTACTTGTCATTTCTTGTAAAACTAAAAGAAAAATAAGATGAATATGAAGAAAATCAATTTGAAGAAAAAACCAATTGTCGTGATAGATGAAACGCTGGATTTTTTCAATGACAAAGTATTGTTCCCTGAAAAATTAGAAAAGGCGAACAAGATGCTCAAAGAAATAGGATTACCCAAAAAAGAAAAGAACACTATAGCCAACAATGGCTAAAACGGTCATGTCGGGCAAAAGCCCGCCACGGCGTTTAGCCGCGGGCGGATGACCTCAAAGTCATGCTATTAACTTAAAACGATAACATGTTTAGGCGAGTTGGTTTCTTTTTTTATCAAAAAAAACAATAATAATCGGTTGTACAACTTATTAAAGTTTTACAGGGAAATCCTTGTTAAATTTATTTATACCTATGGGATTAAAGAAAAAAAGTAAAGTCAACGCGCAATTCAATACTTCTGCCCTGACAGATATTATCTTTTTATTGCTCATTTTCTTTATGCTGACCTCTTCGTTGGTGGCGCCGAACTCCTTGAACATGAAGTTACCAAGTAGTTCGCGCTCCAAAGCACCGACCGAATCTTCCAAAATAGACGAAGTGATGATTAGAAGCGGCGGCAGGTATTTTTTGAATGGTAGACGTATCGAACTGGCAGATATGGAAGATTATTTTTCGCAAAAAGTCAGGCGAAACAGTAGTGCCGTAGCCGCAATCTCCAATTCTTCGGATGCGACCAATGGAGACGTGGTTGCCGTTATGGACATGGCATTGCGCTTGAATTTGAATACAGTTTTGACGACGGATTTGTAAGAGCATTGAACTGCTGAATCGTGGGACTGTTCAATTGCTGAGACCACTGAATTACCACTTCACCAAATCAACAAAGATCATGGGCGAAACCATTAGAATCGGAAAAAATATAGAAATCAATAAGCGCAAAGCGCGTATGGCATCAGGCGCGGTGTTGCTACTGCTAGTCGTGGTATTTTTGTTTCCATTTTTCACCTTTCCTGATCCGCCACCCGAGCAGGAAGGTATTTTGGTGAATTTGGGATTGCCCGATCAAGGGCAAGGCGTAGAAAATGCGCCGATAGCAGAAGCCGCGCCTGCTGAACCTGAGCCGCAGCCCGAACCCGTGGAAGAACCAGAGCCAGAACCAACACCACCAAAAGAGACAAAACCCCAGCCTGTGGAAGACAAAAAAGTCGTGACGACCGAAGACCCCGACGCGATTCGATTGAAAAGACAAAAGGAGGAGCAGCGAAAAAAAGACGAAGCCGCTAGACAAAAACAAAGAGAAGAAGAAGCGCGTCGTAAAGCGCAAGCGGAGGCAGAACGCCAAAGGATAGCAGCCGAAGCAGCCGAGCGCGAGCGACAAGAAGCAGAGCGCAACGCTACCAAGAGTAGAATTGGTGATTTATTCAAGACGGGCGACGGTAAAGGCAATACGGGAAGTTCAGGCAATCAAGGTGATCCTAATGGTGATCCAGATGCTTCTAGGCTGGAGGGCATTAGCACGGGAACGGGACAAGTCGGTGGTGGGCTAGCTGGACGCGGTGGCAGCGGTCCGAAATTGACGGATAGTTCGCAAAAAGCAGG
Organism: Bacteroidota bacterium; assembly: GCA_039201015.1. Taxonomy (GTDB): domain Bacteria; phylum Bacteroidota; class Bacteroidia; order Chitinophagales; family Saprospiraceae; genus JAAUTG01. The sequence continues at coordinate 12,153 of JBCCRX010000005.1, forward strand.
ACAAGTGGTGATCTATGTGTGTGTAGATGATAGTGGAAGAGTTACTTCCGCAAAGTTTACTCAAAAGGGTTCTTCTGGCCGTGCTGCGGGAGATAGTGCGTTGATCAAAAAAGCCATTGACAACGCGAAACGCTGGAAATTCAAAAGTGGAACAGCCGATAAACAATGTGGTACAATTAGTTATAGATTCAAATTTGGCTAATATCAACTTTCATTTCACTGAAAAAGGGTACATCATTGGTGTACCCTTTTTTATTTTAATTCGTAAAAAATGACATTGCAAGAGGCGCAAAAAACCGTAGATGAGTGGATCAATACGATAGGTGTACGCTACTACAACGAACTGACCAATACCACCATTCTGATGGAAGAGGTGGGAGAAGTAGCGCGTTTAATGGCAAGAATCTATGGCGAGCAATCCTTTAAAAAAAAAGAAGACGAAGCAAATGCAAAAGAAAAGCTAGCCGATGAATACGCGGATGTTTTGTTTGTATTAATTTGTCTAGCGAACCAAACGGGCGTGAATCTCACGGATGCTTTGAAGAAAAATTTGGATAAAAAAACGAAACGCGACAGAGAACGCCATCATAATAATGAGAAGTTGAAATAATTTTCGTCATGAGACAAACTTAAGGTTTCATTCGTCACAAATTAAGTAATTTATTTATATCTTTGAAGCGTTGCCTGATATGGGTTCGAAGGTACTTGAATCTATTTCATCCACTCACTTCATCTAGTCAAAGCGAGGACTACGCTTGACACAGTCACTACTTAAAGTCTGCATCTTGCTGCTGTGGAGATTACCAAGAGGAATTCAGTAATAATTGAAAATTCTTCCACAGTCTATGCTAAGATGTCTTTTCTGCCCATAATAAGTTACACATCATAGGGTCGTTTCAATAATCAGTTGCAATAATACAATAATCATTTGCCTAGCAATCCGTTAGGGAGAACACCATTATTTATTGGTAGTGACTTTGCTGTTCACACAAGAGTTGCTACTAGCAATTTGATCATTTAATAATTAGCATTAATATTATGAAAAAACTGAGTTATTCTTTATCCTTATTTTTGTGTCTTGTACTTTCTATTTCTTGCGAGAAAGAGAATACTGCACTACCCGTACAAATCCAAGAAAATACAAATGAGCAAATGCAGCTTCCTGAAGATGCGCCTGATTTCGTAGTAGAATTGTACGATTATCTGCTAGCTTCCATGGATGATGATGCCGAAGTAGAAGGTAGATCGGATGATCTAAGTGTCTATGAATATCTATGTTTCAAACCAGATTTGAGTATTTTCAAAACCGTCATTGATGCCGTACCCGGCTTAAGATTAATCTTGAGCAATCCTGTGCTTCCCGTCACGGTTTTTGCACCGACCAATCAAGCTTTTGCTGACTTTTTGGCGGCAAATGGTTTCGCTTCTTTGGATGAAGTGCCTTTTACTGTCTTGAATCAAGTCGTCGCCAATCATATTCTGCTGGGCAGAAAGGATGTAGAATGGTTGAAAATGTACATGAAAACCTTAGCTTATGCAGATTGTGATGTGAGAGGGCGTTTGGATATTTACACAGAAGTCATTGATGCCAATACCGCAGTCATCAACGGCATGGTCAATATCATCAGAGGTAATCAATTCGTAGGAAGAGGTTTCGTACATGTGGTCGATAAAGTAATTGCGCCCTCCACCTTGGTTGATTTCGCGACCAGCGATCCTCGATTTTCTACTCTAGTGGAAGCTTTGACTTGTCCTAATTTGGGCATTGATTTCTTGGGCGCACTAACTTCTGAAGGTGGTGTATTCACGATTTTTGCACCCACTAATGATGCGTTTGCAGATTTAGCATCGGCACTTGGAGTATCTTCTGTTTGTGAAATTCCTGCTGAGACTTTGACTACAGTATTAGCATATCATGTAAAAGCAGGCGCAAGTCTTTACTCTAGTCAATTGACGCAAGGAAGGACATTAAAAACACTGGCAGAAGGGCTAACACTGGACACTGCTTTGGACGGCACAACGCTCACCATTATTGGTGGCTCTAGCACCGCTAATGTTGTAATTGCTAATGTTCAGGCGAACAACGGTATGATTCATGCTATAGACACTGTTTTATTACCGTAATTTGGTTTGAAGTTGCCCAAACAATAACAGCTATTTTCAGGAAGTTCGTCCCGAAAATAGCTGTTTTGATTTTACAATTTAGCTAAATTAACCAAAAGCCCTAGTAAGCCCAAGTCAAATAAATGGCGCCCCAAGTATAGCCGCCTCCAAAAGCCGTCAGAATCAGACGGTCTCCTTTTTTCAGTTGATCTTCCCAATCGGCAAGGCAAAGTGGTAAAGTCGCTGCTGTGGTATTGCCATATTTATTGATGTTGACCATGACGCGTTCCATTGGGAAATCTGCCATTCGAGCCACCGACTCTATGATGCGGATATTGGCTTGATGTGGCACTAACCAATCAATATCTTCTATTGCTAGTTGGTTGCGCTCCATGACTTCCTTCACCACTTTGGACATACCAGAAACAGCAGCTTTAAAAACGGGCCGCCCATTTTGATAAATGAAATGCTCCTTTGCCATTGCAGTATCTACAGTGGTGGGCTTGACAGAGCCGCCCGCTTTGATGCGAAGATGCTCTTTTCCTGCCGCATTGCTTTTCAAAATAGCATCTTGAATGCCATTGCCCTCTTCATTAGCTTCTAGCAAAACGGCTCCTGCACCGTCTCCAAAAATGATACAAGTCGAGCGGTCTTCGTAGTCAACAATAGACGACATCTTATCCGCTCCTACCACGATTACTTTGCCGTAAGTACCCGTTTCGATGAACTTGGAAGCGGTGCTTAAAGCAAACAAGAAACCAGAACAAGCAGCGTTTAGGTCGTAAGTAAAAGCACTATTCAAGCCTGCTTCGTGCGCAATAGTATTGGCAGTGTCTGGAAAAGGATGATCTGCCGTCACCGTCGCACAAATAAGTAAGCCTACTTCTTCCGCCTTAGTATTCGTTTTTTCCAGTAGATTCTGTACAGCTCTCACGCCCATGTAAGAAGTACCCAAACCTTCTCCTTTCAAAATCCTTCGTTCTTCAATGCCTGTACGCGTGCGAATCCATTCATCATTGGTTTCCACCATACTTTCCAATTCTTTATTGGTCAATACGTAATCTGGTAGATAAGTACCTACTCCAGTGATTGCTGCTTTCAACATAGTTCGATAAAATTAGTAGTAGTCTATTCTGAGGTCAGAACAAAAGTCTGCTTTTTAAATTTCCAAGCATCGCTTAAATCGGGGCGAAAGGTATGAAATGTCCTTTCTTTTTCCGAATCCCAAATCATTTTAATTACGATTTTACATTTCTTTAAACTCTATTTACATTTGTGCATCACCTAGGCTAGCGGTTAGATTCGACTGCCAAAAACGTCCAATCGTATAGATACCCACACCTAATGAATCACGCTCTTTAAGCAATACTTAAATCTCTTTCTATGACATTTATTTTAGACCAAAATGTTTCCGTTGCACATCATTTTATCGCACAACTTAGGGATAAGGACATCCAACAAGATCGCTTGCGCTTTCGCAGAAATATGGAGCGTCTAGGAGAACTTTTAGCCTACGAAATTAGTAAAACGCTTATTTATGAAGACGAAGAAGTGGAAACGGTCTTAGGAATTGCGCCGACCAAAAAGCTAAAATATCCTATCGTATTGGGAACAATTTTGAGGGCAGGTTTACCTTTTCATCAAGGCATGCTCAACTACTTTGATGATGCTGAGAATGCTTTCATTTCTGCTTATCGGAAACATCACAAAAATGGAACTTTTGTGATAGAACTAGAATATGTGTCTTGTCCCAATTTAGAAGATAAAATCCTGATATTAGCGGACCCAATGTTAGCGACTGGAGCTTCTATGGTTCTTACGGCGCAGGCATTGAAGCGTTTTGGAACACCCAAAGAGCTGCACATTGTCACTGCCATTGCTGCGGAAGCGGGGCTTAGTCACGTTCGTAAAGAATTGCCTTATGCCAAATGTTGGTTGGGTTCACTGGACGCAGAATTGACTGCTAAATCTTACATCGTGCCTGGGCTAGGAGATGCAGGTGATTTGAGCTTTGGAGAAAAAGTGCAGAGCTAGTGCGACTAGACCGAATTAGTTGACACTTTTAAATCGCCTTAGGAACGCGGGATGAATAAACTGAGGTTCTTGACAAGATATTTTCGTGCTAATGGAGGCAGAAAAATCGCAATCCGCCTTAGGCGGACATAAGACTTTTTCTAACGAAAAGTAGCGCAAAACCTGTTCGCCTAAGGCGTAAAGATGAAATCAAGAATCTCAGGTTATTTGTGCGTTGTTCCTTAAGTGAAAGCAAGCGTTCAATTAAACAAAGATAATTGGTAGTGGGTTAAATCTGTTGATCTACTTTTCCGAGCCGAATATTTGCAGGGGTTTTGAAAATTTCATCCACAGGTTTAACCTACTTCCTAAATCTACATTATTTCTAAAACGCTCCCTCACCACCATAATCGCCCCTCCCTCTTCCTCTACCGCCTCTTTGTTTTTTCTGATTCAGACGATAATTGAAAGTAAGTGTAGTTTGTCGCACCCGCCATTGAAAGACATTTTCGGATACGAATCCTTCTTCTTCTATTAGATAACGATATTTTCTAGAGTTGAATAAATCTCTTACACTCAAAGTAATTGTTCCATTATTTTTTAAAATATCTTTGCTCAATCCAAGATCAGTGCTCAGAATAGCGCGTGTTTTGCCTTGCGGCTGTATGCGCGGTGCTCGATAATTGACCCGCACTTGCAAATCGGTATTTTTCCAGAAAGTGACGCGTGAGGTCAGGCGCGTAAACCAAGTGTAAGTGTCGGCTTCCAAGTCTCTACGAACGCCTTCTGCATTGATGAACGCACCCGAAGTAATGGCACGAAAGAAATTGAAATCCCCATTGAGTCGCCACCACTTCGCAGGATTATAAGAATAAGTAAACTCCAATCCGTAGCTGTCTTCGGTAGCAATATTTTCAGGTCGTCTGACAGTATTTCCATTTTCGTCAGCGGTGAAAAGTCTTTGAATTACATCTTCGGTATGCCGATAATAAACAGCAGAACCGAGCGAACCTTTGTCCCAATATTTGATGTGTCCCAGTTCGTAAGAATCCGTAAATTCTGGATCGAGATTAGGGTTGCCGCTGAAGAAATTACGAGCGTCGCTGAAGGTAAAAAATGGGTTCAAATCCCAAAAACGCGGACGACGAATCCGACGACTGTAACTCAATTGTATGGCATTATTTTTGGGTAAATCATAAGTAAAAAATACACTCGGGAAAAAATTGGCGTAATCTCTGTCGTTCACTTCGTTGGTTTGTTCCAGTTCCGTTCGCACATCAGAATACTCTGCTCGTACTCCAAATTGATAAGAGAACTTTCTGATTTTATCACCATAAGTGGCATACACACCATGAATATTTTCGTCGTAATTAAAATCATTGGTCAAACCTTCCAAACTTACCCAATCGCCGTCTCGCAGTTCTTCCACAATGTAGTCATTATCAATTCGACGCAAAGAACCCAAATAACCCAATTCAAAACGTCCATTCTCGCTAAAGGGATAAACGTAATCAATTTGAATCAAGCTGCGCCGTTCTCCTTCATCATTATTGGAACGTTGGAGTAAATTGGGAACATTGAGGGCTTGGAAAGAACCGTCAAAAAAGGTCTCTGTGAAATTGGAAGATTCTACTTCCACATTGCTTTGAAAGCGATAATCAACACTTAGTTTATGCCCTTTTCTTTTAAAATCTTTCTTGTAGCTAATCGAATACTCTAGATTGGTTTCATCTTCGTCTTCATCGTCCACGCGCTCCGTGATACCAATTCGATTTTGTCGGCTAAATACATAATCATCATACCGCAACTCAGTTAGATTGTCGTCGTGGCTCTTGCTGTATAAAAAACTAAGTGTTAGAATATCTTTTTCCGTAAAAAAGTAATCTGCTCCAAAACGAATATTGTTGGACAAGCCACCTCTCTGCGAATCTCGATCAATGTCTGTAAAAAAGAGGGTATCGTTGCGGATAAATTCTTGATCGTTGCTACCGATGCCTGGACTTTGGTTATAACGAATACCATAATTAGTGAAGAAATTGAATTTATTGCGTCGAAAATTCATATTGATCGCCGCACCATAGTTGTCTGGATAGCCCACATTTACATCGAAAGAGCCATTGATGCCTTTTTTTCGCTCCTTCTTCAAAACGATATTGATGATGCCCGTCATTCCTTCGGCTTCGTAGCGCGCAGAAGGATTCGTGATGACTTCGACGCGCTCAATCAAATTAGCAGGAATAGAGCGCAGACCATTCATATTATCGGCATTCACTAGACCAGAAGGTTTGCCGTCCACTAGAATCCGAACACCACCGCCGCGCAAGGCAACATTGCCTTCGACATCTACGGTCACAGAAGGCACATTATCTAGGATTTCTATTGCCGAGCCGCCCATATTGGCGAGGTCTTTCCCGACATTGAAGACGCGCTTATCCAACATCATCTGCATTTCACTTTTCTCCGCCCGTACTTCCACTTCTGCCAGCGTTTGTGCATCAGGCAATAGCGAAATCATACCCAAATCAAGCTTCAATTTTCCTCTCTCAAAAGGAATGGATTCTAATATCACCGCTTCGTAGGAAATGAATTCGATTTTGGCAAAGAAACGACCTGGACGAGTCGTGAACTCAAATACGCCAGCAGCATCCGTGATCGTTCCTTCCACAATGCTGCTGTCTTTTTTAGAGAAAAGACTGACCGTGGCGTATTCGAGTGCTTCTCCAGTATCGCCGTCCAGTACTTTGCCTACAATTTGGATGCTTGGTATTCTTTCTGTGCCAGACCTAGCTGGTCCACTAGGTGCTTGGGCAGAGATTTCAAAAAATAATAATAGCAAGAGCAGCGTACTAAAAGATTTCAAAAAATGATTTGATAGATGTAAATTTGACATGAGAATGGTTTTGACGGGACGCATTTTGAAGTATTGCTTAAGTAGATTTACTAAATTTTTGAGATTTAGCAAATCTTATGGTTAGGTTAGCAAATCTAGACCGCTTAGGATGCGTCCGCTTCGATGCCAACGAAATGTATTTTTGCTGAAAAGGTTTACTTTTTTGTCCTTAAGAAAGGTTGAGATAGGTCGAAAGTTTGTCAAATAATACCCCTCCGAAGACCCTCAAAACTCTAAAGGTTACGTTAAAATTTATTAAAGTTGCCGAGGGACTTCTAATTTTGCGCTAGTGTAGCCAGAACAGCTACGTTTAAAGCATATTGCAATTAATACAACAACGATTTAAAATTATATGAGAAAATTAGTCGTATCCACTTTCTTGATGCTCGCAACACTTCTGATGACCACTTCTCTAGTCGCTCAAAAATACGGGCATTTGAATTCTGGTAATTTGTTACAAGAACTTCCGAATGTTAAAGCCGCCAATGTAGAATTGGAGACTTACCAGAAGCAATTGGTTAGTAAAGGAGAAGAAATGGCGAAAGCCTTTCAAAGTAAGCTACAAGCCTATATGACCAAAGCAGAAGGTGGAGAACTCTCAAAAATACAAATGCAAGAACAAGAAGCTGCACTGCAAAAAGAACGCGAAAGCATCATGCAGTATGAGCAAGAAGTGATTGCGAAAGTACAAGAAAAAAGGCAACAATTACTCGAACCTATTCTGAAGAAAGTGGACGAAGCCATTCAAGCTGTAGGCAAAGAGAATGGCTATCAAATGATTTTCGATACCAGTCTAATCAATACCGTGCTTTTTGTCAATGATGCGGATGATTTGATGCCTTTGGTGAAGAAAAAGTTGGGGATGTGATAAAAGAGAAGTCAGATTAGAGAAACAAAATACAAACAAAATGCAATTCAGAATATTCTATTTTTTCACCCTCATTAGTACGCTTTTTTTCCTTGCCTGTGAACCAACAAACAGCGAAAAAGAAGAGAAAATATCAGGTGCTTACGAAGCCCTCAATTTCCTCGGTGCAGCCAAAACTTATCCTGCGAATACTTATCCTGCCAAAGCGCATTATGCGGCTTGGGAAAGCATACAAAGCAGGCTAGAATCCAGATCAGATCAACAGCCTTGGGAAACTATGGGACCTGATAACCGAGGCGGCAGAACCCTGAGTGTGGTCTTCAATCCACAAAATCCCAATACGATTTATGCGGGTTCGGCGAGTGGTGGTTTGTGGCGCAGCTATACCGCAGGTTTTGGAGCAGTGGCTTGGGAATTGGTGGAGACTGGCTTTCCCGTTTTGGGCGTTAGCACCATTGCTTTTGCACCGAACGATTCGATGACCATGTACATCGGAACGGGCGAAGTATATAATGTCTTCCAAGCAGGTACAGGTGCAGCTTATCGAAATACCAGAGGTAGCTATGGCATCGGTATTTTGAAATCAATAGACGGCGGAGCAACTTGGGATTTCAGTTTGGATTGGACGGCAGAACAAACGCGTGGGATTTGGATGATTCGAGTCGATGAAAACAACCCAAATGTAGTTTGGGCAGCAACTACCGATGGTATCTACAAAAGTGAAGACGCAGGCGAAAATTGGGAACAAAAACTGGACGTGTTAATGGCAACCGATATTGTCATTGATCCCAATGATTCTAACCGAATGGTGGCAGCTTTTGGTAATTTCAATACCGCTGGAAAGGGCATTTATTATTCCACGGACGCTGGCGAAAACTGGACACGCGTCAACGCTGGATTGCCTAACAATTTCAATGGAAAAATACAACTCGCACTTTCGCCTTCCGAGCCAGAAGTGGTGTGGGCGAGCATTGGCAACGGATTTGGTTTTTCTGACGGCGCGAGTTGGTTGTGTAAATCTGAAAATTTCGGTCGAACTTGGCGAATCATTAATACAACGGATTACTCGCGCTGGCAAGGTTGGTTTTCGCACGATGTCGCCGTCAATCCTGAAAATGGAGACGAACTGATTGCCATTGGTATCAATATTTGGCGATCTAGAGATGCGGGTCAAAGATTGAATATTTTGACGGTTGGTGGCATCGGCTTTTCCAATCCGCAAGCAGGCGAGCCCGACGGGCCACCCGATTTCGTTCATTCTGATGCGCACGATGTCATTTATCATCCCGAAGCATCGAACGTGGTCTATGTGGCTTCGGACGGCGGCATTCATCGCTCTGACGACAATGGAACGACTTGGCGAAGTTTGAATGGTAGCTATCAAACTGCTCAATTTTACAATGGCTTTTCCACTTCTTTACTTGATTCCACTTTTGCGATTGGTGGCTTGCAAGACAATGGTACTTGGGTGTGGCTCGGCGAGCGTTCTTGGTCGAATATATTTGGTGGCGATGGCTCTTGGACGGCCATTGATCCGGACGATGAAGGACTTTTCTACGTTTCCTCCCAAAATTTGAATGTCTTTCAGGTAGGGCAAAGCTATCAGGATTTGGATATTCCACGCGTTGGGAATACGGCTTTCATTGCGCCTTACGTCATTGACCAAATTCTAGGCAATACGATCTATGCGGGTTCATCCGTCATTGCAAAATCAACGAATCGTGGCAATAGTTGGCGCACCATAGATGATCTTGTTTTTGACGGTAACCCTTTTCTTAGTATGGAACTTTCTCCAATTGATCCCAATGTACTTTATGCCGCTACTGCACCTTCTAGTGCTGGCAGAGGTCACGTCTATATCACGCAGGATGGCGGAAATACTTGGGAAGACATCACCCAAAATCTACCCGATCGCTATCCAATGGATATGACCGTTTCTCCTGATGATCCTGCCATTGCTTACATTACTTTTTCAGGCTTTGGAACGGGACACGTTTTCCGAACAGCGGACTATGGTGCGACTTGGGAAGACATTTCCTTTGATCTTCCCGATGTGCCTACAAATGCGGTTATTGTTGATCCACTTTTCCCAAATCACGTTTATGTCGGCAACGATATTGGGGTTTTTTATTCTCTGGACGCAGGCATCACCTGGAATCGCTACCAAGAAGGTTTGCCCAGCGCGATCATGGTATTTGATATGAAAATTTCTCCTCTTGATCGCAAATTACGCATCGCCACGCACGGCAATGGCGCGTATCAAAATGACTTGATTGAAGGTGCAATCAGTGCTTCTGAAAATTTGAATCAAATTGCCGTTAGTTTCTTCCCGAATCCAGTCGCCGATCAACTCACTATTCAATATGAATTGAAAGTATCGCAAAGGATAGCAATAGACCTAATGGATGCCAATGGTCGCTTGCTGAAAAATCTAATTTCTGAGCAACAAATGGCGGGTCAGCAGAATCTGCAAACAGATTGTAGCACGCTGGAAGCAGGGATTTATTTTTTGCGGATCAGGATGGGAGAGGAGGCGATAACGAGGAAGTTGGTTAAGGCTTATTAGCTATATTATTACATCAGTGGTCACTAATTCTGTATTAAGACTCTTGTCAGCTTAGTTCTAAATCACTGAAAACACAAAGAAAAAACAAGTTTTGTCTTTGTGTTTTCAGTGGGTTTCTTTGGACGGAGCATAGGAGCATACTTGTTGAGCGATTTCAGGCGCTTTATTCAGCTTTAGTTTTTTTTATTAAAAACTTCGTACACGACTAAATACACTGTAAATTAAGTTTGTTTTAATTTTGAGAAGCGAGAAATTCCTTAGAATTTCGAGCTTCAAAAAACCCCTCTACCGCCGTCGAAGACGGCGGCATACAAGGGATGAGGGAGAAAAAAGGGTTTTTCTAAAACCCTTTTTTCTCCCTCAAACTCCCCTATTTAAAATACAAATAAACTTAGTTTACGGTGTACTAAATGTAAATGGTATAGAAAAATTAAAAGAATAGGTCGAACTAAGTTACATATGCAGCAGGGAACGGTCATCAAATCCACGGGCAATTGGTATCATGTGAAACTAGAAGATGGAGAAGTTATTCCGTGTCGTATCGTTGGGAAATTTAGATTGGACGGAAAAAAGCTAACCAATCCAGTGGCAGTGGGCGATGAAGTAGAAATAAAAATGGAGGCAGCGGGCGAAACGGCGACGATTCAAGGTATATTGGATCGACGAAACTACGTTGCGCGTCAGTCGCCTAGAAGAAAACATTACATTCATTTGTTAGCCAGCAATGTCGATCAAGCGGTAGTGATTGCGACCATAGTGGAGCCTAAGCTAAAGCAGGGTTTTATTGACCGTTTTTTATTGATGACCGAGCCTTATCGCATTCCGACAGCAATTGTTTTCAATAAATCGGATGTCTATGAACAAGCGGACTTGGAGACCTACGATTATTTGAAATATATCTATGAAGAAATTGGCTACACGGTGCTACTAACTTCCGTAGTTTCGGGCGAAGGACTAGCTGATTTCAAAGCCCTATTGAAAGGAAAACAGACTTTATTCAGTGGGCAGTCTGGCGTTGGCAAATCTTCTTTGGTCAATGCCATTCAGCCACATCTGGAACTCCGAACGGGCGAAATTTCTGACTTTTCGGGCAAAGGACAGCACACCACGACCTTTGCTGAAATGCACGAGCTCAATTTTGGCGGCACGATCATAGATACACCAGGCATCAAAACACTCTCCTTCAATAATCTAGAGCCCATGGATATTGCGCACAATTTCAGAGAAATATTTGCCTATTCTGAAAATTGTAAATTCGCGAACTGCATGCACCGCGACGAACCCAAATGTGCGGTCAAAGCAGCAGTGGAAGCAGGAGAAATCAGTGAGTTGCGCTACATCAATTACTTAACCCTTTTAGAAGAAGCTGAAGAACAAAATTATTGGGAACGGAGTGAGATGTGATTGAGGGCTGCTGTTTGCTGTTAGTAACATAGATTTACTAAATCTTGAAGATTTAGCAAATCTAGAGCTTAAATTTTTTCCGCACCTTACCCAACCTTTCTTTTCTGCTTTGCAGTCTGAACAAACAAAGCGCATCAAACAAATGATGTGAGAGATTGCAAGACCTAGGTCATTTCATCATTAAATTAATTAACGACCTACTATGAAAAAGCAGATTACTTTTCCCACATTGATTTTACTACTCGGTACTTTTCTGTTACAATCATGTTTGCAAGATGAATGTGATGCCACGCGTACTTTTGTACGCTTCGATCCGATATACAAACAAGCAGCAGAATTGCGATTGCCCGTCGGTTCAGAATCGCCCAGAGCTTTAGAAAATCCAGGAAAAATCTACTACTATCAGCAGTATATATTCATTAACGAACGCCAAGAAGGAGTACACATCATAGACAATTCCGATCCAGAAAGTCCGCAAAACATTGCCTTTATCACTATTCCTGGTAATGTAGATATGGCCGTACGGGGTAATACGATGTATGCCGATAATTATATGGATTTGCTGGTTTTGGACATCAGCAATGTAACGCAACCACAAGTCACTGACCGACAAAAAGACGTTTTTATCAATAATTTTCCTTTTGATGAAAATAGAGGCTATATCGTAGGCTACAATGAAACGGAGATTACAGAAACGATTGATTGTACCGATCCCATGTTTGGGCAAAACAACTTCTGGCGGGGCGGTGGATGGTTTTTTGCCGAAGACCAAATAGATGCCACTTCAAATGCTGTTGGAGGTGGCAGAGGAAACACGGCAATCCCACAAGGTGGTGGCGGCGGTTCATTTGCTCGCTTTGCAATTTATCAAGATTTCCTTTACGTCATTGACAATAGCAAAATGGAGGTGTTCGATATCAAAGTGGCGGAGAAACTAAATCAGTTGAATACGGTACACGTCGGTTGGGGTATAGAGACGCTATTTCCCTACCAAGATAAATTATTCATTGGTGCAGATCACGGGATGTATATTTTTAATAATGAAGAACCGACCAATCCAACTTATGCTGCTGTCTTCACACATGCGCGCGCTTGCGACCCAGTGGTGGTAGAAGGCGAGACTGCTTATGTGACCCTACGAGACGGTACTTTCTGCGAAGGTTTTAGCAATCAATTGGATATAGTGGATATCAAAGATATTTTCAATCCTAGATTGATCGCTTCGCACGGCATGGACAATCCACATGGACTTTCCGTGCGAGAGGAGATTGTTTACCTCTGCGACGGCGATAGTGGACTGAAAGTATTTGATGTAGAAAGTCCAAAAAACATCAATCAACTAGATCATAAGAAATTCAAAACTTACGATGCCATTGCGCTCCCAAATAATGATGTCGTCATGGTCATCGGAGAGGACGGCTTTTACCAATTCGATGCAAGTGTTCCCAAAAATCTAAAATTGTTGAGTCGAATTCCTGTGGAGCGGTAGGATTTTTAGAAGTGAATAACTTATCAATATAATGCAATTGTCCTGAAAGCAGGATATCTCTTTGAAATCAGCTCGTAACTGGTAATCTGTTTATCTGGTAATGTGGTGACTACTAAATACACGTTATATCAGATATTTACCAAATCACCAGTTCATCAAATCACCAAGTAAAATGAAACCTATAGTGTTTGCAATCTACACAATGGCACTGTGCATGGGGCTACAAGCCTCTGCACAGACCGCCAACACGCAGTATTTGGATAGCTTAAAGACTGACGTAGTGTACTTGAAAGACGGTAGCATTTTTAGAGGTAGTATTTTAAAATACTACCCTAATGCTACTTTAAAATTACAGTTGCCAAGCGGTGCAAAAATACGTTTCGATGCCAAAGATATTCAGCGCGTTGAGCAGAGCAATATTCCCCATAGCATGCAAAGAAAGGAATCACCCAACATCCAGCCTTTTAAAGAAAAAGGCATTCAATACACGACTTATTTGAGTTTATTGAATGGCACAACGCCTTGGAACAGCGACTACATTCTCGGTCTCGGACTCAATGCGGCGGTGAGTTATACATTTGACAAAAAGCACAGTATCGGTCTGGGTTCGGGAGTGGATTACTACTATTTGGCGCAGCGCGAAATGGTCATCCCTGTTTTTGTGGAAGCCAAACGCAGTTTTCCTTGGAAGCGTAGTTTGCAGTCCTTTTTGATGCTTTCTGGTGGCTACGGATTTGGTTTGAAAAGCGAGGAACAAAACGTATCAGATGCACAAGGTGGCTGGATGATTCATCCTGCGGTGGGTCTAGAATTTGGTTCTTCCAAAGATTATCATTGGCAGCTAGATGTAGGCGTTCGCGTGCAAAGAGCCACTTTTACTTTCGACAGTCCGTGGAATGCTTTTGAAACGACTACCCACAGAATGACGTTTAAGCGGTTTGCCTTGCGGCTGGGATTGGTTTTTTAGGTGTTAAATGTTAAGTGCTAAGTGTTAGGTATTAAGTATTAGATATTACACTACATATGGGATAAAAAGTGCCTTCAATTTTGATGATTTGGCAAGTGACCGATCACCAGTTCATCAAATTACCAAATCACCAAACCATTAGAAACGAATTACAAAAGTTGAATCATTCGTTTGGATGACTGTCCACTAGTAAACCGCCCAACTTATAATCTAATCCTCCAATTGCCAATCACCAAATTCCGATGGGAGATTACACAGAAAAAGAAGTCATAGCGGGTTGTATTCGCAATGAGCGTTCATTTCAAGAATTGCTTTATCGGCAGCACTTTGCGACGATGATGGGAATTTGTATGCGCTACACCAAAGATCGGGATGTGGCGATGCAGATCGTGAACAATGGCTTTCTGAAAGTATTTAAAAAAGTGGATACCTTTTCCTTCAAGGGTTCTTTTGAAGGCTGGATCAAGCGAATTATCTATCATAGTGTATCGGACTATTTCCGAACTAGCTCGAAAAAACTGCACTTTTTAATACTCGAAGATCGGGACGAACCCATTCGAGCAGAAGCCCTAGAAAACTTATATTTTGAAGACATTATGAAAATGGTGGAACTGCTTCCGCCAGCGACCAAACAAGTATTTGTGCTCTATGCGATTGAAGGGTACAAACATCAAGAGATTGCTACCAAAGTAGGAATTAGTGAAGGCACTTCTAAGTGGCACTTATCAGCGGCTCGGAAGGCGCTGAAACAATTGATTGAACAACACAAATCCAGATCAAATGCAAGTTGAACCCAACAACGAAAATATAGATCAAGCCTTCGAAGATCAAGCATGGTCTGAGATGAAAACGCTGCTGGATAAAGAAATGCCAGTGAGCAAGAAGAAACGGCGTGGGTTGCTTTGGCTGTTTTTGCTGTTTGGACTGTTTGCGAGTGGGATAGCGACTTATCATCTTGCTGCTATCTTAAAGAAAACGGATAAAGCAAGTAGATCACCAGTAGAAGAAGTGATAATTGAAGATCAAAAAAAAGAAGTCAGAAGCGATAGGGTAGAGGCGAGTAATCAGAAGCGAGCGATCAGTGCTCAGCGATCAAAAGTTAGACGCGAGAGTTTAGAGGAACGCATTCAAAAAAATAGGGTAGCTGAACGTTTGGAGCAAGAAAAACTTCAAAGTTCTCCTATTTCCGATAATGAGGATAGAGAGGTCAGCAATATTTTAGAATCTGAAAAAAATACGCTAAAGGAAATTCAAGCCATCAGCACAGCGAATCAACGACTAAAGAAATATAATATAGATTTATCTACTCAAAACGCTCTTCTACGAGAAATACAAAAACATCCAATTGAGCCATTGACAAGTGCGATTGGGAGCATTACTGTTATGCCAAAAGATGCCAAAGTCACTAAACTAGAATGGTATTTGAAGGCGAGCAGTATTGCTACTTTGGATGATGATATTCACTTCAGTCTAGGAGTGGCTGCTGCTTATCCAATAGGTAACAAATGGCGTATTCAATCTGGCTTGAATTGGATTTTTCCGAAGCAAAATCGCTCAATTTCATTAGAATACAACACACCAGATGCGGCTAGTATGGATACCGCACTTGCCGAAAATATGGAAGAAACGACTGCTGTAAATACTTACTTTGAAAGCCACAGCGATTCCGTCTTACACATCAGTAGAACGCATCATTTTCTGAGCGTTCCTTTGAGTATATCTTATCAGATTCATCCGCGTTTTGCAGTTTATACAGGTGGACAAATGAATATTCCATTATTGGGAGAAGCAGCAGAAGAGCTATTTAAGAATGAAGATGACATCACAAATGTCCGTACGACTTTTGCATCACCTGATCTTTCCAGCCTTCAAATTCAATCGAATTTACAATGGCATACGGGATTTCAATTTAGAGCCAGCAAACATTGGATATTTGATCTTTCCTACCGACACTTATTGCCTCGACAAAGCGGAAAAAATCATTTAGAGCGATATTTTGAATTGGGGACGCGCTATCGGTTTTGAATGATTACTTTAAACGGAATAGGTCAGCGATATTCTAAGCACTCAGTGCATTGAGTTTAAAATCTTGTTTAATATCTACCCAGAAAGTTGATTCGTCATCAGAAGCAGGAAAGCTATACAGTGCATGATTGTAATTGCGAAACCTTACCGCTGAACCTTTTGGAATTTTATCCATCTCGTCAGGGTTTTCAATTAGATAACGAACGAAATCGAATAGCAAATCAATATTTTGATCTGCATTCTTCTTTTCACTATTTGTCATTTCTAGTCTTATTTTTCTTGCTAAAACGAAGATGATACTTAATAACTGATGTTACGCACTAGTATATTTTGGTGCGAGAAATATAGTAGCTCTTCAAAGCTACTGTGTTTTGAATTAAAGTGGCTGTTGAAGCCACTCTAATTCATGAAAATTCTTTCGGAGCGAGCCATATTTGAGCTAAAAGCTCAAATGTGGCTCGCTCCTGAAAGAATTTTCCTACAAATCGTCGGGTTCGACCTGTCTGCCTCACCGTGTCCGCCTTATCGTGTCCGCCTCAGGCGTGAGGCTGATACCCGACGATTTGTAAACAGGTAGCACTTTGTGCCGTTTGCAATTTGGTGTTTTGCGTAACATGAGTTAATAAGTTCTTCATAACAAAAATTCAGCTATCTTTAGATTCATTTTATCACCTACTAATCTTCAACAGATAGACAGTATGAAAAATTTCAACAGACGACAGTGGCTCAAAGCAATAGGACTGACCAGTGCCGCTATAGCCAGTGCTCCAGTAACGAAAGCAGCAGACGCTAGTATTCCCTCCGTGGCGAAACCTAGACTGCTTGGCACGCCCGTTCGCCTCACCTCCAACGAAAATCCATTCGCGCCTTCCCAAACAGTAAAGGCAGCCATGACAAAGGCAATGGACATTAGTTTTCGCTATCCTTACAGCAGCTACGATGTACTTTTAGAGAAACTAGCGGCAAAGGAGGGCGTCAGTAAAGAACATATTCTATTGACTTCAGGTTCTAACGAAGGTCTGCGGGTGGTTGGTTTGACTTACGGTTTGGATGGCGGTGAAATTATTGCGGGCGTTCCGACCTATAAAGCTTTACTGTCTTATGCCGAAGAGGTAGGAGCATACATCAATCCAGTGCCGCTCGATGAAAATCTGAAATATGATTTAGCAGAAATTGAAAAGCGCATCAATACCGATACCAAACTGATTTTTCTCTGCAATCCAAACAATCCGACGGGTACATTGCTGGATGGAAATCAAGTGAAAGCCTTCTGTGAGTCGGCTTGCAAACGCACCATGGTCTTTTCAGATGAAGCCTATTACGACTATGTGACTGACAAAAATTATCCCTCCATGACTAGCCTCGTCAAAGAAGGCTGGAATGTCATTGTGTCCAAAACTTTCTCTAAGGTTTATGGCTTTGCGGGTGTACGTGTCGGCTACCTGATTGCCCGTCCTGACATTATTCAACGCCTTCGCCCTAAAGTCATGAGCTATGTCAATACTATGGGCATTTACGGGGCAGCGGCGGCACTCGACGACCAAGATTTTTACAATTACAGCCTAAATATGAACGACCAAGCTCGAAAACACATCTATGCGGTTTGCGAGGATTTGGATTTAGAATACGTCCCTTCTCACGCCAATTTTGTGTTTTTCAAAACAGGACGCGACATCCGCACCTTTGCCGCGCAAATGAAAGAACAAAATGTGCTAGTCGGTCGTCCATTTTCGCCACTTGATGATTGGTGTCGGGTAAGTACGAGTACGATGGAAGATATGGTAGAGTGGGAAAAGGCAATGCGGAAAGTGCTTTCTTAATTTTGTTAACCTCAAAAAGCTACTTAACTTAGAGCAGTAATTAATGCTTTATTGATGGAATACCAAATCAAACAGCTTTGGATAAAGAACTTTAAATCGGTCAAAGATTTAAAGATAGAGTGCAGTAAAATCAATCTTCTGATTGGTGAACCGAATGTAGGAAAGTCAAATATTCTAGAGGCTTTGTCTTTCTATGGTTGCTCGTATAATCGTAATCATGAAAAGTTTATGAGCGATTTTATTCGATACGAAAGTTTTGTTGATCTCTTCTATGATCACAACATTTCTGACAGGATTAGTTTCATTTCTAATTTAGGGAGCATCTTTATAAATTACAATTACGAAAAAGCGATTTTCAAATTACAAAATATTGAAAGCGAATATGTAGATACAATCGTAAGTGAAAACGAGCTCAAGAATAGCAATAAGGTCATTGATACAGTCGAAATTCGTGAAAATGGATTATCAGTATTTAATTATAAGACTTTTTCTCTATCGAATGCAAAAAAGTACAAGTTTACATCTACAAGCATAGATAATACAAATGACGGACTCTCCCTTTTTCCTCCTTATGGTTCAAACTTATTTAGAACCATACAAACTCACGCAGAACTACGAGAGGAAATCGCAAATCTGCTAGAGGCTAATGGACTTCGCCTACAACTCAATACTGTTCAAAAGTCTATTGAAATAGTTAAAATTAAAGGCAATGTAAGTTACACTTTGCCCTACATTGCATTGGCAGATACACTAAGGAGGATCATATTTTATTATGCTGCCATTATGTCTAATAAAGAATCAATTCTCCTTTTTGAAGAGCCCGAAAGTCACTTTTTCCCTCCGTACATTCGAGACTTGGCTTTTAAAATAATTGACGATGCAGAAAATCAATATTTTATAGCTACGCATAGTCCACAGTTATTTAATACTTTAGTGGAAAAAACACCGAAAGAAGATTTAGCAGTTTTTGCTACCTATTACGAAAATGATGAAACTAAAATCCATAAAATGGAAGAAGAAGAACTTTCTGAACTATTGGACTATGGCGTAAATGTCTTCTCTAACCTATCGAAATATACACATGAAAATCGGACTGCGAATATTGGTTGAAGGCGAGGCAGATACTATTTTCATTGATTTTTTAGGATATGAAAATACAAAAACGGGTAGTTCGGGAGATGTAGCCAATACGATGAAAGAAAAACTCAAAAGCAATCTAGCACTAGGAATAGTAGATGATGACAAAGGGCGGATTCCGAAATACTTTAGTGAGTTCGATTTGCAAGAATCAGAAAATGACCTGCTTCTAAAAAAGCATAAAGAGCGCAAGCACTATCTTATTATTATTCAGCCAGCACTAGAAAAGTGGCTGCTTGAGGCGGCAGAAAAAATAGGTGTTGAGACTAAAAAATATGGATTCAAAGATTTAAAGCAACTCAAACGAATCACAAAAAATCATCATGTGAAAAAGAACCAAAAGTTCAAAGATTTTTTGAACGCACTCAAGCAAAAAAAAGGAACGCCAACTCAAACCATTTGCAGATGGATAGAGGAAGTTGTCCAGTAGTTTTTGGATAGAATTTCTCTTTGCCTCTCTAAGTCATGTTTATTTATATCATCTACGGAACGTGAAATGATTAAATTTACATTGTTCGGTTTTGGTTGAAAGCATATATATTCTGTAAAATATATGCTTTCAACCAAAATCGAACACTAAAAAATGTAAGTTTATTATTGAACTCAGACTACGAAGCTTCAGAAAATCACTATTTTCCTATTCTTACAAAACTTTCTCAACGATCTTTTTGTCCCTTAACGAAATCAAAACTATTTTCGCGCCAATCTGCGGAAGGCTGTTTGTTTTCGTATTTTTTTTGAGCAGTCCTAGCAGATTAGTTGATGAATAAAATTCCACAATTAATTGGTTATCAGTATTTAATGCCTGACTTCTCGCTTCTTAAACCTGTCCTCTTTTTCAGCTAAGTGCCGACAGCTAGAAGCCAGCAGCTAAATACCATTAATCAAAAGCAACTAAATCATGCCTAAAGACACATCCATTCGTTCCATACTTATCATCGGAAGTGGTCCTATTATTATTGGTCAAGCTTGTGAGTTTGACTATTCTGGTACGCAAGCAGCCCGCGCTTTGCGAGAAGAGGGAATTGAGGTTTCCCTTATCAACTCTAATCCAGCGACCATCATGACCGACCCGATGACCGCCGATCACGTTTATTTGTTGCCACTTGAAGTAGCAAGTTTAGAGAAGATTTTGGAGGAACGCCAAATAGATGCGGTGCTGCCGACTATGGGTGGTCAAACTGCCTTGAATCTCGCCATAGAAGCGGGCAAACAAGGCGTCTGGGATAGATACAATGTACGGCTGATTGGAGTGGATCTAGATGCCATTGAATTGGCAGAAAATAGGGAAGAGTTTCGGAAGAAAATGATTGAAATTGGTCTGAAAGTCGCGCCTTCTATGATCGCCAATTCTTTTTTGGAAGGGAAAGATGCGGCTCAAAAAATTGGCTTTCCGTTGGTGATTCGTCCTTCCTACACACTGGGCGGCTATGGCGGCGGATTCGTCCACAATGCAGAAGAATTTGATGAAGCCCTGCGACGCGGATTGCAAGCCTCTCCGACCCACGAAGTATTGGTAGAAAAGGCCGTTTTTGGTTGGAAAGAATTTGAGCTAGAACTCTTGCGTGACTCCAACGATAGTGTCGTCATCATCTGTACGGTAGAGAACCTCGACCCTATGGGCATCCATACGGGCGATAGCATTACGGTCGCGCCTGCGATGACCCTTTCTGATAAATCTTTCCAAGAGATGCGTGACCAAGCGATGCACGCCATGCGTTCGCTCGGTAACTTTGCGGGCGGCTGTAATATTCAGTTTTCTCAAAATCCAGCGACCGAAGAATGGATTGTCATTGAAATCAATCCACGGGTATCGCGCTCTTCGGCTTTAGCAAGTAAAGCAACGGGTTATCCGATTGCGAAGATTGCGGCAAAACTAGCGATTGGTTATACCTTGGATGAGTTGAAAAATGCGATCACGGGTACGACTTCTGCTTATTTCGAGCCAACTTTGGACTATGTGATCGTAAAAATGCCGCGCTGGAATTTCCCAAAATTTGTAGGCGCAGATACAACGCTGGGTTTGCAGATGAAGTCGGTTGGAGAAGCCATGGGCATCGGTCGCAATTTCTTAGAAGCACTACAAAAAGCCTGTCAGTCGCTCGAATCCGATCGCATGGGACTGGGAGCGGACAAAAAAGAATGGATAAAAACGGAAGACATTCTCAAACGCCTAGAAACGCCTAGCGACGATCGCATCTTTAGAGTGAAAGACGCGCTTCGTTTGGGGGTGCCGAAAAAGACAATTCACAAGCTGACTAAAATTGATCCTTGGTTCATACAACAGATTGATCGCTTGGTGAAAATTGAAGAGAAATTAATGCGCTTCAACGTAGCAGAGGATATTCCAAAAGATTTTATGCTAGAGTTGAAGCAATTGGGTTATTCAGATGCGCAAATTGCTTGGTTGATGCGCATCAAAGAAGAAGAAGTGACGCGTTATCGAAAGAAATTGGACATTCGACGTACCTATAAAATGGTAGATACTTGCGCCGCAGAATTTGAAGCACAAACGCCTTATTTCTACTCCACTTTCGATTCCGAAAATGAAAGTATTCCAAGCGATAATAAGAAAATTTTAGTCATCGGTTCAGGACCCAATCGTATTGGTCAAGGCATTGAGTTTGATTATTGCTGTGTACACGGCGTCATGGCAATCAAAGAAGCAGGCTACGAAGCCATTATGGTCAATTGCAATCCAGAAACCGTCTCTACTGACTTTGACATTGCGGATAAATTGTATTTCGAGCCGATCTTCTGGGAACATCTTCTGGAAATTATAGAGCTAGAAAAACCAGAAGGCGTCGTTGTGCAACTAGGCGGACAAACTGCTTTGAAATTAGCTGCACGATTACACGCAGCGGGCATCAAAATTATCGGTACTTCTTTTGAGAATATGGATTTGGCAGAAGATCGCGGCGCATTTTCTGACCTATTGAAAAAACTAGAAATTCCTTACCCTAGATACGGTGCAGCCACCAATGCCGATGAAGCTCTAGAAATCGCTAACAAAGTCAGCTATCCTGTCTTGGTGCGACCTTCTTATGTTTTGGGTGGACAAAGAATGCGGATTGTCATAAATGATGATGAATTGGAGCGTCATGTACTCACTATTTTCAAGCATTTGCCCGATAATAAAGTGCTAATTGACCAGTTCCTAGAGCGTGCAAAAGAAGCGGAAATTGACGCAATTTGTGACGGAGAAGATGTACACATCATGGGCATCATGGAGCACATCGAACCAGCGGGAATCCATTCAGGTGATAGCTCGGCGGTGCTTCCCACTTACAGTCTTTCCGTCAATGCGATTAATCAAATGGTAGAACATGCCAAAAAACTTGCCAAAGCATTGAATATCAAAGGATTAATTAATATTCAATTTGCGATAAAACCCGCTTCTAAACTAGGCGAAGAAGACCAAGTTTATGTCATAGAAGCCAACCCAAGGGCTTCTAGAACCACGCCTTTTATTGCGAAAGCCTATAAAGTACCTTATCTGAATATTGCCACGAAAGTGATGCTCGGCACGCACAAATTATCCGACTTTAAAATCGAGCCGCGTCCAAGTGGTTACGCCATTAAAGTGCCCGTTTTTTCCTTCAATAAGTTTCCGAATGTGGATAAGAATCTAGGACCAGAAATGAAGTCCACGGGAGAAGCGATTCGTTTTATAGTAGATTTATCTGATCCGTTTTTTAGGGAACTGGATCGTCAAAGGTATATGTATCTGACGCGCTGATTTAAGACATCACCTATTGGTGAAGTTCTTCAAAAAGTTGGAAGCGTTTTTCTCTTCCTCTACAGGAGAAATTGGATTTTTTTACAGAAAAAATCTAATCATACAAGAAAGCCCTTATTTGAGATGGAACAAATGCGCACTCAATGCCTAAGAGTTCGTATCTTTGAGTAACTGTAAGTATCCAGCAGTTACCAACGCATAGTCAACTACCTGTTCAGCGATATGCAAAAAGTACCTTACGGCATCAGTAATTTTGAAATGCTCGTCAGCAACAACTACTTCTATATGGATAGAACGCCCTATCTGGAGTTGTTGGAAAATATGAGCTATCGCTATTTGTTTTTCTTGCGTCCGCGCAAATTTGGGAAGAGCCTATTTCTATCCTTATTAGAATACTACTACGACTTAGACAAAAAAGATAAATTCGATTCGCTTTTCGGGCAATTCTACATCGGACAGCAGCCTACTCCAATGGCTAACCAATACTTGATCTTACAGTTTGACTTTTCGCAAATTGATACTTCTTCTTTTGAAA
The DNA here is from genome assembly GCA_039201015.1 of Bacteroidota bacterium. GTDB lineage: Bacteria > Bacteroidota > Bacteroidia > Chitinophagales > Saprospiraceae > JAAUTG01. Next base: position 35,709 of record JBCCRX010000005.1, read on the forward strand.
ATACCTTTGATGGTTTTTTGAATAATGTCAAAGTAGGGGCATCTCGTTTTTTCGGACGCTACTCCCAGTTTTTTGTAGAAGAAGATGAAAAAAAGCTAGATCAGTATGGTTTTCCAGCTCAGGTTATTCAATATATTTTAGAACGAGTTGAAAAAAAGGCAAGCAAGCAAAAAATTTATCTATTAATAGACGAATACGATCATTTTGCCAATGAAATTTTGTCCTTCCGCTACGACGAATTTATTACGATGGTGGGCAAAAATGGTTTTGTCCGTAAATTCTACGAAGCGATCAAAGTGGGTACTCAGCAAGGTTGGATTGATCGTTTATTTGTGACGGGTGTTTCGCCGATTACGCTGGATAGTTTGACGAGTGGCTTTAACATTGCGACGAATGTAAGTTTGGATATAGAGTTGAATGAAATGTTAGGTTTCACGGAGGCAGAGGTCGTAAATATTTTGAAAAGAGTGGAAGTAGTCGAAGAAAACCTAAAGGAGACATTAGATGATCTAAGAGACTGGTACAATGGCTATCGATTTAATGAGGAGGTTGAAACCAAGGTTTACAACTCCAATATGGTGCTTTATTTTGCTGCTGATTATGCTCGATCAAAGCGATATCCAAAAGAACTGCTCGATCCCAATATTGCTAGTGATTACAGCAAAATCAGAAAGTCCTTTAAAATACAGGGACGCGAGAAGGAGCATTTGGTACATTTGGAAACACTAGTAAAAACTGGAAGAATCCATGCTAAACTCACACGTCTCTACGACTTAAACAAACGCTTCGACGAAGATGATTTTATCAGTCTTTTGTTCTATCAAGGCATCATCACAATAACAGGACTTACAATAGGGAAAGTGGCCTTCCAGATTCCAAATTATGTCATCAAACAGCTGTATTTTCAGTATTTTCATCAAGTTATATTAGAGCGGAGCCAACTGACTCAACTCAAAAGAGCAGTAGATAATGGCGTAGAAGCTTTAGCAACAAATGGCGATATTGTACCTTTAGTCGAATATACCGAAAAAGTATTACAAGAACTAGCCGCTCGAGATGCGGTGCGCTTCGATGAAAAACACTTGAAAACCATTTTTACCGCTGCTGTTTTCAATTCAGGCATTTACACCATCCGCAACGAATTTGAAGTAAAAGTGCCCATAAAAGCAGGTCATACAGGCAAAGGCTTCGTAGATTTATTGCTGCTGGCACGACAACCTTACCAACCAAACTTCCAAGCGGTCATCGAATTCAAATACATCAAAAAGAAAGACGCCCATCAAGCAGAAAGCGTCAAGCAAGCTGCCATTGAACAACTCGAAAACTACTTACAGCAAGATGATTTTTTGAGTAAATTGGATAAGCCCAAAGCCTTTGTAGTCGTATTTGTGGGCTATAAAGGAGAGATTGTGGAAGTACGCTAGCATTCTTTAAGGCACAAACCCCTTGTCCTTGACTCCTTTCTACTGGTTACCTACCTTTGTAGCCCTATGAGGGTTTGTTTTTACATCGCTATTTTAGTTACTGCACTTGTACAAATACAAGCCCAAACGTCTATTGTACCAGAGCGACTAAGTATTGAAGACGGACTCTCGCAGGGCTATGTTGCTACCATCCATCAAGACCGCGAAGGCTTTCTGTGGTTCGGCACAAAAAATGGACTGAATCGCTACGATGGTCGGCAGTTCAAGGTATTTACCAATGATCCCGATGATCCTTTCTCGATTTCCAATGATTGGGTGTTTGATATACATGAAAAGGGTGATTTTTTGATCTTGGTCAATCAAAGTCCATACCTTAATCTATTCCACAAAAAAACCGAGCGATTTTATCGAGTTCCAATCAGGGCAAGAGGTGTTGAGGCATTTGAAGTAGCCGTACAGATTATTGAAGACCGATTGGGCTATTTTTGGGTGCAATTCCAACGCCAAGATCAAGTGATTCGCTTGTCTTTTCCTAGCGATTTTTGGACGAATCTTTCTGAAGATACCGATTTAGCATCCGTGATCGAAGTATCTTTTGTTTCAGAAGCATCGCATCTATTTCAAGCAGGAGAGGATATTTTCATTGTCAAAGACGATAAGACCCTAAAGATTGATAGGGAAACGCTGCAAACGACGATAACCAATCCCACTAATCTATCTCCTAGAGTCTCACATTTCCAAAAGATTACCCCGCAACTGGCTTGGGGAAAAGTGAAGAATTTAATTTATGGAGAAGGTTATCAATTATTTCGCTTGGAGCAAGGACAATGGCAATTATTAGAGACCAATTTATTTTTTACAACTTACTTTATTCACGATGAATCTGCTAATCTATTGTGGGTGCAAAAATACGAAGACAATGAGATTTTGATATTTGACATAGCCACTTTAGCACAAGCCGATCAACTCCAAATTTCTGATGCACTTTACCGCATCACCGAAATCAATGCAGGCATGACCACTTGGTACACAGATCGCTCAGGGACGACTTGGATGGGAACGGGTGGATTGGGCGTCCGAAAAATGAGTCCTCGACGGCTAGCTGTCAAAACTAGTATGTCGGGCGTATCGGTTTACAATCATCTTTTTTCTTCGACGGCTGATGAGGTTTTATTTCATAGATTTGGGACAGATGAATTTTATCAGGCTGGAGCATCTGCACCACTTTACAATGCCTTTCAGTTTATCAAATCGACGAACATTGATCGTATATATTGGCTCAATGAGCAGTTTGGAGCAGGTTATTTACTTACGCAGCAAGAGCAAGCAGCAAGCGGTAAACATGACCTCCAACTTTACTACTACCAAGATGAAAATTTAGAGAAACGAGCGCAGTGGACAGTAGTCGTTGATGAGATAGGAAGTGAATTGAGTTTGATGAAAGGGCAACAAGGTGACTTTTTTATGCTGTTTGCTAATCATTTTATTCAGTACGATCCGCAGAGCGAGCAATCTATTACCTTTCATATTGACTTATTTCATGAATCCAAACCTGCCATCTTTTATGCTGCACAAACCGCAAATGGAAATTGGTGGATTGGGACGACACAAGGCTTAATTCAAGCCCAAAAAACCCAACGAGGCTTTGACTTTCAATGGGTGGAAGGCTTACGAAATCCAATTTGTGCGAGTGTTTTGACTGATCCTAAGGATGGGAATATCCTTTGGATTGGGACAAAAGGTGGCGGCTTGCATTGGTTGGATACACGCAGTATGGAGTTTGAGTATTTGAACACTAGAAACGGTTTGCCCAACGACGTTATTTATAGCGTACTCAACGATGAGCGTGGCAATCTCTGGATGAGTTCGAATAAAGGCATCATCAGCTATCATCCTGAAACGGGCAAGATTCGCAATTTCACTGCTGCGGATGGTATGCAAAGCGATGAATTCAATACTTATGCTTTTGGAAAATCACCAACAGGAGAATTGCTATTCGGCGGCATCAATGGTCTGAATGTATTTCATCCCGACGATTTGCAGGAAAATCAATTTGTGCCTGAAGTGCGCATTACAGGTCTAGCGGTCAATAATCAAGTCGTTGGTATTCAAGACAGCACAGGCATTTTATCAGAAGCGATTGAGTTTACCTCAGCTATTCGTTTACCATTTCAACAGAACAGTATCAATTTGAGCTTTGCAGCACTTGAATTTACTGCACCCAAGAAGAATACCTTCAGCTACTATTTGGAAGGCGCAGAAGCAGAATGGATACACACCACCACAGAAAATCGGGCGAGCTACCTCAATATCGCGCCTGGTGACTATACCTTCAAAATCAAAGCTGCCAATGGCGATCAAGTGTGGAGTGAAAGCATTACAACATTGGACATCACCGTTCTTCCGCCTTGGTATCGGACGAAGCTAGCTTACTTGTTTTATGTGCTGCTACTTGGAGGAATCGTTTGGCTGTATATTCGATTTCAACGCAACCGACTACAACTCCAGTACAGCCTAGAGTTGGAGCAAAAAGAAGCAGATCGCTTGAAAGAATTGGATGCTTTTCGTTCTCGTTTATTCACCAATATTACCCATGAATTTCGGACACCGCTTACAGTGATTATGGGGACTTCTGAACAACTAGAAACCCAAGATTTCGCTAAACATCCTGCTCGAAAACGCTTGGCACTGATTCGTCGGAATGGTAGAAACCTCCTCAACTTGGTCAATCAAATGCTCGATCTCTCCAAAATTGAACACAACAAACTTCAAATCAATTACCGACAGGGCGATTTATTGGCTTATTTGCGCTACATCACCGAAAGTTTCTACTCCCTTGCCAATGCTAGTAATGTACTCCTTAAAGTCAAAAGTACGCAGGCTAAAATTTGGATGGACTATGATGAAGAAAAAATGCGCCAAATCATTTCCAATCTACTTTCTAATGCCATTAAATATACGCCTTCGGGTGGAAATGTGACGCTGACTGCCAATCCCAAAGACGAACAACTCGAAATTGCCATCCAAGATACTGGCAAGGGCATCCCTGCCATTGATCTACCCCACATTTTTGATCGCTTCTATCAAGCAGACGATGAAATTGCAAAAGCGGGTGGTACAGGAATTGGCTTGGCTTTAACCTATGAATTAGTACAATTGCTAGATGGAGAAATTCGCGTAGCCAGCGAAATAGATAAAGGTACGATCTTTACCCTCTTATTGCCGCTAAAACAAGTTGCTCCTTTGGTGGAAAACCTACCAAAACAGGAAATATCAACCAATGATAGTCGAACAGCTTCCTTAGCACGCAAAAAAAAGCTCAAAAATGCACCAAGATTGTTATTGATTGAAGACAATCGAGATGTGGTGGAGTACTTAACGACTTGCTTGGAGCAGGACTATCAGTTGTATTTTGCTTACAATGGGCAAGCTGGTGTAGCACTCGCTTTTGAATATACGCCTGACTTGATTATTTCGGATGTAATGATGCCTGAAAAAACGGGGTTTGAGTTGACGGATATTTTGAAAAAGGACGAACGCACGAGCCATATTCCCATCGTATTACTCACTGCAAAAGCAGACATCGAAAGTCGTTTGACTGGATTGAGGAGCGGCGCGGATGTCTATTTACCCAAACCTTTTCATCAAGAAGAATTACTGCTCAGTTTGGAGAACCTGCTAGCTGTGCGCCAAAAGTTGCAAGCTAAATACCAAACAATCGCCTTAGCCACCAATGTGCCTAAAGTCACTAGAGATCAAGAAGCATTTTTTCTACAACGACTGCGCCAGCTACTCGAAGCAGAACTACACAATCCAAACCTCAAAGTAGAAGACATCACTAAGCAGATGGCGATGGGACGTTCCAATCTATACGCTAAACTCACTGCCATCACAGGGATGTCCTTCAATGTCTATTTGCGCACTTTGCGCCTTCAAAAAGCGCAACATCTGCTAACGACCACCAACCTCGCCATATCTCAAATTGCTTATCAGGTCGGCTTCAATAATGCGAAGTATTTCAGTACGCAGTTTACGAAAGCTTTTGGATGTTCGCCTACGCAGTTTAGGGTTTCAAAGGGGGAGTAGTTTACCAAATCAAGTGCAAGCGTAATTATTTTGCTGATTTGTTGATACGGTAATTTGTTGATTTGACCTTGTATGTTGTAAGAGTTTTAGCTATTTGGTGATATATTTTGTATAAATCTATATTTTAAATATTTTCTATTTCATAAAACAGAAAAAACCTTACATTCGCCGCCCAAAAGCAAAATTCCAGAAATATGCAGCTTAAATCAACAGTAACAAAAAAGCGTAGTAAAAAGATAAAAAGGCAAACACCACCTCCAAAACGTCCTTCTTGGTTACTTTGGATTACCCTTTTGGTTGCAATGGCAGGTACGTTTCACGAGTATGTCATCAAAAGAGATGATGGAAGTTATGAGTTGAGTACTGAGCGACAAGAGAAACTCAATCGGGAGTTGGAGGAGTTGGAAGAGGGTGTGCAGTATGCTTTGATTGCTTTAACAAGTAAAGAGTATTTATGCTACAACTGCGGTGTAGAAAAAACGATTTTCTTGAATGCAGGTGAGGTTTGGAAGTATAGGTATACTAGCAAAAAAATTCGATACACTGATACATTTTTGAATAAAATGCAACTAAAATTTTATCCTCAGTTTGAGAGTCCTCTGGTAGAATGTATGAAGGAAGAAAAGCGAAAAACTTATCATTATCCTTTATTGCCAGAAAATCTCTTACGATCTCTTCCACTACCTCGTCCACCTGGCAATAAACAAGACAATTGATGCTGAACTAGAAAATAAG
>JBCCRX010000006.1:0-40459 GCA_039201015.1 Bacteroidota bacterium
AGAAAACAAACAGCTAAAATGAGCAAAAAAATCATCAATACTTCTAATGCACCCGCGCCCGTTGGTCCTTACAATCAAGCGACCCTGCATCAGGGAACGCTCTACGTATCTGGGCAAATCGCGCTTGATCCAGCGACGGGTAATTTAGTAATGGATGATATTGAGCGCGAAACGCATCAAGTAATGAAAAATCTAAAAGCGGTATTAGCCGAAGCAGGTTTGACCTTTGAGGATGTTTTGAAATGCAGCGTTTTTGTGTCGGACATGAACAATTACAGTAAGATCAACGCGGTTTACGCGCAATATTTTGATGAAGCTACTGCTCCTGCTCGAGAATTGGTAGAAGTCGCAAATCTTCCAAAGTTTGTGAATATTGAAATTTCCGTAATTGCCGCTGCGCACCTTTGAACATTATAAAAATGAGCGAGAAAAAGACCGTTCTTTCTTGTATCCAACCCACTGGACAAATGCACTTTGGTAACTATTTTGGTGCGGTGAAAAATTGGGTGGATTTGCAAGCCAACTATAAATGCTTTTACGGCGTAGTGGACTATCACGCCATGACGATGCCTTACGATCCTAAAAAGTTGAGAACCAATACTTGGGATTTGATTTTCAATTTGTTGGCAGTGGGTATTCAGGCAGAGCATTTGTTCATCCAATCTCTGGTGCCAGAGCATTCCGAATTGTGTTGGATTTTTAATAATTTCACTTCTGCGGGGCAGTTGTCGCGGATGACGCAATTCAAAGACAAAAGCGCAAAATCAGCGAGCAGTGCAGACAATTTTATTTCAGCAGGTTTACTAGATTATCCCGTTTTGCAAGCAGCAGATATTTTGATTTATCGTGCCGATTATGTTCCTGTTGGAAAAGATCAGGAGCAACATTTGGAATTGTCGCGTAATATTGCACAACGCTTCAACGCACAGGTGAAAAAAGAATATTTTGTATTGCCAGAAACGCTTTACACAGAAACACCCAAAATTCGCTCTACGGCTGATCCCAGTCGGAAAATGAGCAAAAGTGCAGGAGCAAAACACTACATCAATGTTTTTGAAGAAGAGGCAAGATTAAGGAAACAAATTGGTGCTGCGGTGACAGATACAGGTGAGCAAAGTGAAGCTATGAGTGCAGGAATATCCAACTTATTTGAACTCCTCAAAGCAGCTGGACAACAAAAAGTCTATGACAGCTTAATGACTGATTACGAGTCAAATAGCTTAATGTATAAAGATTTGAAACAAGCTACTGCTGATGCTCTAGTCGCACTCAGTGGACAGTTTCGCGAAAAGCGAGCGGCTTTAAATGCCAATAAGAAAGAAGTCAAAAATCAAATCAAAGCTTCTTCGGCAACAATTCGTAAAATTGCACAAGAAACTTTACGAGAAGTCAAGGATTTGGCGGGTTTAATGAATGTTAGATTTTAGGTAAGTCTAATAGATTGCTCTTTGTGAAAAAAATAATGCAAAGTAAATCTTAACTTACATTGAGATTTAGTTTGGGGTCAAACAACTATCTGTAGCTTTATCCTGTAGCATTCCTGACCTTGATTTACCTTACTTCCTTTTTCTTTTATTATTTTTATAATCCATAAAAATATATTCACCCAAGCCCTGTAAGCTGCTGTAAAATGCTTTGCCATTATTAGCGGCTGTGAATTGCTCTACGAAGCTCACCAAATAAGGATCACGAGCAATCATAAAAGTGGTGATAGGAATGCTCAATTTACGACAACGAGTGGCGAGATTCAGTGTTCGGTTCACAATTTTTCGATCCAAACCAAAGCTATTTTTGTAGTATTTTTTACCCTTTTTAATGCAAGTGGGTTTACCGTCGGTAATCATGAAAATTTGCTTGTTCGGATTGCGTCGGCGGCGCAGTAAATCCATTGCTAATTCCAGTCCCGCTACAGTATTGGTGTGGTATGGTCCGACTTGCAAATAGGGCAAGTCTTTAATTTCAATTTGCCAAGAATCATTGCCAAATACGATAATGTCTAGCGTATCTTTAGGGTAGCGCGTTGTTATCATTTCCGACAATGCCATCGCTACTTTTTTCGCAGGTGTAATGCGATCTTCGCCGTACAAGATCATAGAATGCGAAATGTCAATCATTAAGACTGTACTGGTTTGGCTCTGATAAAAAGTCTCGTGTACTTCTAAATCGCTGTGCGTCAATTGAAAATCATCTATTCCGTGATTGATTTGAGCATTGCGCAGGGTTTCAGAAACCGCTAGTTTATCCAAGCTGTCTCCAAATTCATAGGGGCGCAATTCTGCTGCTCTTTCGTCTCCTCGACCACCGTATTTAGTACTATGATTGCCTCGTTTTGATTTCTTCAATTGACCGAAAATATCTTCCAGTGCTTTTTGCCGCATCCCAATTTCAGTCTTTGCCGTCGGCACAAAATTTGCATTGCGCTCGTCTTGTTGTTGGATGTAGCCTTTATCAATCAAATCCTGAATGAAATCTGCCATACCGTATTCTGCATTCGTCAGCCCGTATTGCTTATCCAATTGCGTGAGCCACGATAAAGCTTCGCTAACATCTCCCGAAGTATAAATCAATAATTCCTGAAATAGCTTTAGTAACTTATCGAATACCGAGCCTTCTTGTCCTGGTACGTATTCCCCAAATCGCCATCCTAGCATGTGTGTATTTTTTTATTCACTACTACAAACAACAATATCGTCATCAAGTTGAATATTAGTTAATTTTTCACTTGGTTTTGAAAGATTAATTTCAAAGAACGCTCAAAATAGTGCAATATGTGAAGCTATTTAGAAGAACAAAGCGATGCCTGAATTAATCAAACATCGCTTTACCTTATTTATTGGCCTTGCTACAGTACAAAGCTTTTAATCAAAAGTATGGAACTATACAAGTAAGTAGGGTTACCTAATTATTTAGGCAATAAACTTGTGTAAAGTGTTCATTATAAACAATTTAAACAAATAAACAGCTTAAACAAACAGGTAGAAGTACTTACTTATATATCTGTAGGCAAAATAACTTTATCCAAAACGTGAATAACACCATTTGTTGCCTGTACATCTGTTAATAATACATTAGCTATTTCTCCTTCTGCGTCAGTAATGGTAACACCAGAACCTGATATATTTACCGTAAAAGTATCTCCGTTCACAGTAGTCACTGATAGTCCGTCACTTAAATTGCTGGAACGCACATTACCACCTACTACATGATAAGTCAAAACGGCTGCCAACTGATCTGCGTTCAAACCAGCAACTACATCACTGATCTGCTCAAATGCGCTATTTAGTGGTGCAAAAACAGTAAATGGCCCTTCACCAGAGAGTACGCTGACCAAATCGCCATTAGCTGTACCTAAAGCACCAACTAGGGTAGTGAAATTACTATTTGCTGCAGCATGTCCAACGATGTCTAGCGGCATGATTACTTGATCGACGACATGGATGACACCATTGTTTCCAGTGATATCCGTAGCTGTGACGTTGATATTACCATTAATCGTTACCTTACTTCCGTCGTTTTCTACCAATAAAGATAGATTGGTACTATTTGGTCCAGTATTGGTAGCCATACCCAAATAAGTTTGTCCTTCACCAATATCTTGCGCTCTGATGCTCGCCCCACCAAATACGTGATACAACAAAATTTCTGTCAATGCTTCATCGCTCAAAGTAGATAAATCTACACCTAGCGCCTCGAAGGCAGCATTGGTGGGTGCAAATACGGTGAATGGACCCGCCCCATTCAAAACATCCACTAAATTCACACGCTCTAATGCCCCTACTAGCGTGCTGAACTGTGCATCGTCGGCAGCAATTTCGGCAACGGTTTTCTCTGCGTTGGGCTTATCCATGGTTTCTTCCTCCTCACAGGCAATAAACGTGAATCCTAACAAAACGGCTAGCATCCAAACAATCAAAGATGATTTCATCATAACTCATTCATTATTTAATTTTTGATAAATGCTTTTTCATAATACCTTGTGATCATTTTGAATAAAGGGTTGCCTGATAAGTAAATAAAAGTAAAAATTACAAACATTATGGTGAGGAAATACTATCCTAAAATGCTGATATTCAAATTTTTGTACTAAAAATTATTTTTCGATAAAAATTTGACTTTGAAAGACTCCTTAAGGAACGCGGGATGAATAAACTGAGGTTCTTGACAAGATATTTTTGTGCTAATGGAGGCAGAAAAATCGCAATCCGCCTTAGGCGTACATAAGACTTTTTCTAACGAAAAGTAGCGCAAAACCTGTTCGCCTAAGGCGTAAAGATGAAGTCAAGAATCTGAGGTTATTTGTGCGTCGTTCCTTATTGTTAGTGTAATATGAAATCTGTTACTATTTTGATCGTTCTATACACTACGATGCTCTTTTTACTTAGCTTAACTGATTTGATATGAAATATCTTCTGATTTTGATTTTGCTTACTTATGCTTCGCTACAAGTTGCTGGTGCCCAATCTGTCAATTTTAGCGAACACATTGCACCTATCATTTATAATAAATGTATGAAATGCCACCGCACTGGTGAAATCGCACCTATGCCTTTGACCAATTATGAAGAAGTGAGCAATTGGAGCAATATGATAAAATTCGTTACAGAAATTGGGTATATGCCACCTTGGAAACCTGATCCTGAATACTCTAAATTTCTAGGAGCTAATTTTTTGACTAAAGAAGAAATTCGACTTATTGCTGATTGGGTAGAAGCAGGTACACCGCAAGGCGACCCTAGATTAGAGCCAGAAAAACCAGTGTTTCCAGATGGTTCTCAATTGGGGGAGCCTGATTTGGTGCTTTCCTTTGCAGAACCTTATCCGCATCGAGGCAACAACAAAGACGACTATCGAATTTTCGTACTTCCCACAGCACTCACTGAGGACAAAGAAATTGCCGCGCTAGAGTTACGTCCTGGTAATCGAAATATCGTTCACCATGCCCTTTTTACTTATGATTTGACGGGTAGGGCAAGACAGTTGGATGCTAGAGACAATCGGTATGGCTATAATGGTTTCGGTGGTTTTGGCGTCACAGATAATCCATTGGAGCAAGTTATGCTGCCAGGTTATGTGCCTGGTCAAAGTCCGCGCTTTTATCCTGAGGGGATTGGACAAACACTACCTGCTGGTGCGGACATATTGGTACAAATGCACTACGCACCTGTACCCAATGCGCAAAGCGATTCTTCGACCGTAAATGTTTTCTTTAAGGAAGAAGCGGTGGGAAGGGAAGTTCAAACGACCTATCTTGTACCACTGCCAGGCATTCTTACCAATGGACCATTTGTGATTCGACCAAATGAAATCAAACAATTTGAGTGCCGCATTCAGTTGAACGAGAAGGTAAGCCTAATTTCGATTAGTCCGCACATGCACCTACTGGGCAAGAATTGGGAAGTCTATGCGCAACCGCCCAATGGTGGTGAACGCATCCCGCTTATCAAGATAGACGATTGGGATTTCAATTGGCAAGGCACTTATCATTTTGATCGTTTTATTGTACTGGAAGCAGGTACGACCATACATGCCTTTGCGACTTACGACAATACAAGTGACAACCCACTCAATCCTAATTTTCCGCCGAAATTGGTGGCTTGGGGTGAAAATACAACGGATGAAATGTTTTTCCTACCCATTTCCTTCGTGCGCTACCAGGCAGGCGACGAAGACATCATTTTTGAAGAAAATCCTATTACTTCTACCGAAGAACTGAATTTGGTATATCCCAAAACAAAACTCTATCCCATTTTCCCCAATCCGAGTAGTCAGTTGATTAATATAGGTTTCAGTTTAGCAAAAGGAAGTTCGGTCAATGTACAAATACACGATTTACAAGGACGCCTGGTACAGAGCATTAACGAAAAAGTATTCTATCCAATCGGTAAACACCAGCTAAACATAGAAACGGGGAACTTAATCAATGGGCAATATGTATTAACCCTGCAAGGCGATCATTTTAAGTTGTCGGAACAATTTCAGGTGATGCACTAGAAAAAGTTGTGGCTAGAGGACAGACTTTAGGAGCGAGAAGACAGGCTCGTAAGCTACAAATTAAGGGATCATCCTAAATTTCAGTAAATTAGGATAAATTGTATAATTGTTTTATTATCAATTACTTAAAGACTTGGGAGGGTGCCCAAAGTTGTGGAATCTACTAGAGCTATTGCGCAAACCAAAACTTTTATCTACTTTTGTAATCCGCTAGAAGAAAGGACAAAAAATTGTCTTGCCTCGGTGGCGGAATTGGTAGACGCGCTGGATTCAAAATCCAGTTCCTGCAAGGGAGTGGGGGTTCGATTCCCCCCCGAGGTACTTAAAAGTTCAGTGATATTTTCACTGGACTTTTTTTGTTATAACTGTTTCATTTCGAGTTAATTGCCCTAAGTTTTATTAGGTGGTTGTTCAGTATCAGTAGGTGGTTGTTCAGTTCTTTTTTTATCTACACTCAATGTAGGATTATTATCCATTTGATGAAAAAGTGCTACTAAAGAAATGATAATTTTGAATGGTTCTGACCTATGCTTACTCCTTCCAGTTGCCAAGCTCTTAATAGGTTTGCGTCTAACATAGCCGTCTGCTTTCAAGATGCGTTTGACACAAACATTTGAAATATCCACTTGATAATTTTGCTTAATGTGCAAAGCAATATCTTTGAGTTTTAAACAAGCCCATTTTACCTCTAGGTCGGTTGGACTACCCGCTATGTGGCTTTCCACATAGCTTAATACCCAAAAAGTTAATTGCTCAATACTTTGTTCTTTTTTTTACCACCTCCTTTAGCCCATTGTCTGCTATAATCGGGAGAAAAAGAAGGACTATTGACTTGTTTGTACCCTTTTAAAACGGTATTACGAGAACATCTGAAAACGCGAGAAAGGTAGCGTTGACTACCGACACACCTAATTCAGAATATTCTTGACCTAAAAAGTGACGACGTGCTTTTTCGCCTAATCCTGAGTAGAAAGCCTCTCTTACTTATTGGTCTCTCCACTTATGAGGCTAGCTACGCTACCTGAGAACTTTAAATCTGTTTTACTTTGAGCTTTGAATGACCTATTGACATACTTCCGTTTATGAAGTATGTTTTATTTTGAAAAATTATAGCCTGTCACAATAACTATTTTTGTAAAATTGCGTATTTAAGTATTATTTTGCTCTCATTACATCTACAACCAATTTATAGTTTTGATGTAAGCCTAATTAACAAAATTCATGTATGCTGAAAGACATCAATTTTTCACCAACTAATGAATATCGAAGTTCATCTGAGTATGAACCAATAGCTTTCTTCTTAGAAGCTCTTTCCAAAAGTATATCTTTTGATTTGTTACTTGGATATTTTAGTTCTTCTTCTATCAATGTGCTTGCATTAGGTTTTGCGAATTTTCTATATCGAGGAGGAAAAGTTAGGATAGTAGCCAATCATTTTTTATCTACTAAAGATAAACAGACTCTTATTAGAGGGGAGAATAGTGTGCCTGATGATTATAATTTTTCTCTTGATGATTATTACCAAATACGTGATTCTTTGAGCGAGTATGGAAAACATTTTTTTAACTGCTTGGCATGGCTTCTAACTGAAAAGAAATTAGAAATAGTAATCATCAAACCCAAAGAAAGACAAGGAATTGCTCATTATAAGGAAGGTTTATTTACGGACAAATTTGGTAATAAGGTAAGATTTCAAGGCTCTTGTAATTTTACAGCTTTCGGACTTTTGGAGAATATGGAAAGTCTTGGAATCAAGAAGAATTGGAAAACAGAAGAAGATGTAAATGCCATATCGAAATTTGAAAATTTATATCAAGGCATTTTTGATCGACAGAATATTGATTTTATATATTTAGATTTTCAAGAAATCGAGGAAGTAGTTAAAACGGATTTTGGCGGTATGAAAATAGACTCCCTTATTGAGCAAGAACAGAATTTACTAAAGAAAAAACGAGAGAAAATTCAAGCACCAATACTAAAGAAAGTAATAGAACAAATTGAACAAGTTAATTTAGAATTAATAACACGTCCAAAATTTCCATACGAAAGACCTAGAGATTATCAGATAGAAGCCTACGAAGCTTGGAAGCAAAATGATTATAAAGGGATTTTTGCAATGGCGACTGGCACTGGAAAAACTATTACATCTCTCAATTGCCTATTGAATGAATATCAAGATACAGGCAGTTATAAGGCCGTCATTATTGTACCAACAATTGCGCTTGTTAATCAATGGGAAAATGAATGTCATAAATTTAATTTTAAGGATATAATAAAAGTTAATTCAAAAGAGAAATGGTCTGAAAAAGTTTCATTGGTAAATACAATCAGTCATTTTAGAGAAGCTTCTTTTGTTATCATTATTACTTATGCTTCATTTTATAGAAAAAAATTTCAATCCTATTTTAAAAACCTATCAAATAATACATTGATTATTGCTGATGAAGTTCATAATATTGGTACTAATAAGCTATTAAAAATTTTACCTAGTATTCATCTACAAAAAAGGATAGGTCTATCAGCTACGCCAAATCGTTACTATGACGATACTGGAAACGAAAAGATAGAAGAGTTTTTTAACTCTAAATATCCTTACACGTTTCGTTTTACAATGAAACAAGCATTGGAAAAAGGCTGGCTTTGTAAATATACATATTATCCACATCTTGTTGAATTAGATAGTGAAGAATTTGAAGAGTATATTAAAATTTCTCTCCAATTAATGAAGTTTTTTGATTTAGAAACTTTGTCTTATAAAAAGTCAGAAGAAGTAGAAAAACTACTGATGATTCGTAAGCGAATTATTCATAAAGCTAAAAATAAACTGATTGCTTTTAATCAGATTCTCCAAGATGAATTTGATAAAAAAGGGCATCTGAAATATACTTTAGTATATGTTCCCGAAGGCACAAATCCTAATTATGCACAAATAGATGAACATCAAGAAGACGATGATGAACTTAAATTGATAACAGATTATACCCGAACTGTAAGTAAAATAGATTTTGAGATTTTGGTCAAACAATATACCGCTAAAACTAAAAACAGAGATGAACTTATCAAAAACTTTGAACATGGAAAAATTCACGTTTTAACCTCTATGAAATGTTTAGATGAAGGTGTTGATGTTCCTCGTTCAGAGTTAGCCGTCTTTTGTGCAAGTACAGGAAATCCTCGTCAATTTATTCAGCGCAGAGGACGAGTCTTAAGAAGACATAATGATAAAACTCATGCAGTTATACACGACTTAGTTGTAGTTCCTCAAATAGGTCAGAATGATAAGACTTATAACATGGAAAGAAGTTTAGTAAAAAAAGAATTAGAAAGAGTCAAAGACTTTGCAGCTTTAGCTTCAAATAGAATGGATACTTATGAAGTCTTAAAGAATGTTTTGGACTTCTATAGTCTTAATCTCTACAGTGAAAATTAGTTAGGATGCTTAAAAGAAATAAAATATTACAAAGCTTTTTAGAACATAAAATCATTGAAGAAAAGTATAACATTTCAAAGGATGGGTTACCCCAAAAAGTATTTGATGCACAAAAATCAGAAGAGGCTATTATTAAGGTCATTGCATTAATTATTGATGAAAAAGAAAAGCGATTACCTACTGAAGATAAGCAGTTATACAGAACGATTACTCAATATTTGAACGAAGCAGCGATATGATTATCAAAAAAATAGTTATAGAAAATTTTTTATGTTACTATGATATAAAAGAATTTGTCTTCGCTGATGGCTTGAATATTATTTTAGGTGAGAATGGTGAAGGTAAAACTAAGTTTTATGAAGCTTTAGTGTGGCTTTTTAATGGAAATATACGTGACCTAAAAAGTCTAATCTCAGCAAGAAAACTTAATGAGTTAGAAGAAAGTACCTCCTTTAGAGTTGAGGTAAAAGTACAAGTTGAACAACACGAAACGATTAAACAGGTTAGCAGATTCTTTCAATTTGAGAAAAAAGACAACGATATACATACTTACAACTATTCACTTGAAGGGATAAAAGAAAATGCTAAAGGTGAGCGAGAAATGGTAGATGGGAATGGCTTATTAAAGGAAATTTTTCCATCAGAACTTCGCAAATATTCCATGTTCAAAGGTGAATCAGAGTTAAATATTTTTAATGAAACAAAAAGTTTAAAAAACTTAATTGATACATTTTCATTTGCTAAGTACTACAATAAGTACACTGAATTAATTTCTTACAGTGAAAAACGTATTAGTCGTGATATAGACAAAGAAAGTCGTCGTAATAAAAAACAGGAAACAGAACATCAAAGGCTAAAAACAGAAATTATTATTTATGAACAAGACCTTAAGAGATATAAAAGTAGTTTACAAATTGCCAATTCTGAAAAAGAAAAAAGTGAAAAGGGCTTGAACGAAATAGAAAACAACATTGAAAATGCAGAAGAGATAAAAATAATTAATAATCAAATCAAGGAGATTGAGGCAAAAATTCAGAGAGCGAAATCAAGAATTGATGAGAATTATACAAAAGCTCTATTAGATGAAAAATGGATTTTGATTCATTTTGAACCTGTGTTTAAAGAATATAATATCAAAGTTAACAGTCTTAGTAGGAAACGAAGAAAACTACAAAGTGAATACGATAGAGAAATAGGTAAGAGGCAACAAAGGCAAGAAACCGTAGCAGAATTTGTGAAAGAATTTGTCCCTTTACCAATTGAAACACCTTCAAAAGAATTAATGCAGGAAATGCTTGATGAAGAGGTTTGTAAAGTTTGTGGGCGTGAAGCTCCCAAGGGTAGCGAGGCTTACAACTATATGATGCAAAAGCTAGAAAAACTATTAAAGTCATTATCCAAAGACGAAGAGGAAAAAGAAGAACCTTTATATAAGCATGATTATTTAAAAAGGCTAAGAAGTATTCAGCATAGTCAAGAGTCTAATTTAGATTTCATTAAAAGAATAAATGATTTGATTAGCGAAAGGTATGAATTCAATGAAGGAAGGAAGAAAGAAGTGAAGCGTTACGAAAAACGGTTAGAGGCTAGTGAAGCAGATAAAATCAGAATACTTAGTGAATCGAATCAATCAGAAAATAATTTGCTAAATGCTCTAAATAATTTTAGAGCATTTGGAAAAACTTCTAAGGAAGCAACTGAAAACATTACAGAGTTAACATTTAAGATTAAAGGACTAGAAGAAAAAATCAATACTAAAAAGGCAGAACTTGACAAAATCGACCGTGAATCTTCAAATAAATACCTTATTAAAACAAGAGAAGTTATAAGAGATATTGCAACAATTTTTAAAGATACAGAGAAGCGTAAATTTAATGAGTTTTTGGATATTTTAGAAGAAAAATCTAATCGTATTTTTTCAGAAATAAATGTCGATGCTTTTACGGGGATCATTAAATTTAAGCTAAATGCTAATAAGGAGGTAAGAATCGAATTACAAGAAGCGAATGGTCAACTATTCGCAAGACCAAACCAATCGCTTTTAACTTCTAAGTATTTATCAATCCTTTTTGCTATATCAGAACTTACTAAAGAAAACAATGATGAGAGTTTCCCAATGATTTTTGATGCACCGACCTCTTCTTTTGGTGAAACAAAAACAGCACAATTTTTCAACTTACTCAATAATACACCTGGACAGAAAATACTTTTAATCAAAGATTTCCTCGTTAAGGATTCTGCTAACAATTTAGCTATAAAAGAAGAGTTCAAAAAAATAAGAAGAGATAAAGCTATTTGGGTAAAATTAGAACGACCTTTTGATGAACAAAAACTACATACTATTAATTCACAAGTAATACACTTATAAATGGAAAATCTGTTTCGTGTTTGGGCATCGAGAATACCTAAGTATGATGAAAAATTTAGAGATACGCTTTTTAAATCAAGAGCAAATAAAGGTACTAGAGATGAAGATTCCGTAGAAAGTCTTGGAAAACACTTTAGTAGAAACTACGAATTATATATGTATGCTTTCTTTTTAGGACTTTATCGTGATTTATATGTAGAAATTCCTAAAGAAGCCACAAAAGTAGATTTTAGTCATCATATACAATATTGGGGCAATAAGAGTAGTCGTGGGCGGGAGTCATTTTCTGACTTGCAAGAATATATGTTTGTTGCTTTAATAGCCAAAACGGATATAGATATAATTGCTTTAGAAAAGGATGAAATTAAAGTAGAAAAAATCGTTAGGCAGTTATTGGATACAATGGAAGCATACACCAACGGTGGACTTATATTTTTACAAGAAAAAGGTGAGGAAAATCGTCACTATCATCTTGTTCCAGATGCGTTTTTGAAATTGATTTTAGAGGCAGAATCTAAATAAAGCAAGCCGCACACCCCTCACCATCTGCTTCTGCAAGTATATCAAGTAAATAAGGAGATTTAGCTTTAGCTTTTTTACGTTGAGTACGAATATAATGTTCCCTTTTTATTTGTTGTCTGCGGTCAAGTTGTACCAATTCGTCTAAGGTTTCCCCTTGATTCCAAGTATAGCCTTCTTTCTCATACTGAATAGCCTGTTGAAAGAGATTAGGATGATTTTCATATAACCAAACCCATTCTATTTTTTGTTGGAAAAAACAGAAAAAACAACCTGAACGACTGCGTGAGTAATAACCTGTTTTCTGCTCCCCGTCTATTTCTACATAGTATTCCCGTTTTTCGTAGTAAGCTGGTACACCTACACCGCTTTCGCGCAAGGTGCGGAAGATGTCATCTATCACTAACACATCCTCGTTGTCTAATAGCGGAAATTCATCCACTTTAGCTAGTGGGTAATCCGTGCCTTGTAAATATTGAAAAGCTACTTGGTTAAATTCCTTTACGCCCAAATCCAGTAATATTTCTAGCTTATTTCCTTGCGAAAAGTGAGGTGACAAAGGTTCTTTTACAATTTCTAAAACTCGTTCCAATTTTCCACTACCTTCCATCTGCTGCTGGTAGCTTTCGAGTAGGAAAGGAATATTTTTGTTGTTTAATACTTTACGAACCACATCCTCACTCCAAATGTTTTTGCGGAAAGGAAAAATAGATTGGATATTCGATTTCTTAGAAATATAGCCCTCTCTATCTTCGTCGCCTCGAATACCGACATAAGAGATAATCGGACCACTAGAAGCTATATATTTTTCAAAAGGCTCTAATTTCAGCCGCTTGGTACACCACCTAGAAAGCGTGGATGGTAAATAGCCACCGTAAACACTAAGAAAATGGTCGAAAGGAGAGGCTTCGGGCGTACCTTCGGCCGCTTGGAGTTTCAATATCTTTTTGCCTAAAAGCGATTCTAATTTATCAATTAGTTCGTAGGTTTCATCAAGCTCTTTACCTGTATCACAAGTGTAATACTCCATATCCAAGTTTGGATATTTTTCATGTAAATAAATGGCTAGGGCTGCGCTGTCCTTGCCTCCTGATATGCCTAAAACGTGTTTAACTTTTGTCATCTTGGATTAGCTCTCTAAGCAAGCGTATCAAAACCGCTTGCTTACTTTGTGTATCATCCGAATCTTTTAATATTGCTCGAACATTGGTTTCTAATTGCTGCACCGCTTTTTGCTGCTGCTTCGACAATATAAGGTTTCTTTTTATAGCTTGCTTATCAAAGCCTGTAATTTCTATCTTCAAAGCTTCTTCGGTGCTTTCATCGTGTTTTAATGCGCTTAACTCTGTCAAATCATCTAACTCTCTTATCGCAACACCTAAACGCTCTTTCAATAACGGCACTTCACCATCCTTGAAAGTACTTAATTGTTTGCCCATCAAGGCTTGTGCTACACTATTCAACCAAGCCTTTCTATCGTCTAATTTTGATTGTAAGCGATTATGAAAAGTTTTTTGTCTATCAAACAACAAATATTTCTTGATAGATTTATACCGCTTTTGAATTTTCTTTTTGTAGGTTTCAAAATCGGTATTAGCTTTCATTCCTAATACTTCCAACAGTCTAATTTCTACT
The DNA here is from genome assembly GCA_039201015.1 of Bacteroidota bacterium. Taxonomy (GTDB): domain Bacteria; phylum Bacteroidota; class Bacteroidia; order Chitinophagales; family Saprospiraceae; genus JAAUTG01. The sequence continues at coordinate 13,943 of JBCCRX010000006.1, forward strand.
TTATCAATCAATTTATTATAAGCAGTTCGCAACTCGGTAATGCTAGACTGTACTTGATTTACGAATTGCTCTAAGACTTCTTCTGATTGGGAAAGTTGCTCTAAACTTACGCCAAAGCAAGTAGGTATATCTTCAAAAAAGGTTTTCTCTAACTCTTTGGCAGTTGCTATTTTTTCTCTAAATGCAAGGGTGCTATGACTAACAGATTTGGTCTGTTGCGTGTATTGCGGCAACTGCTTATGAAATACTAAAAACGGTCTTGCCGTAGCTTGAAAACTAGATGCAGTAGCTTTCTCTTGGGTTGCTTGTTGAGTAAGCTCTCGGTATTTATTGAATAAATCAAGTTTTACCCCTGCAATATCAAAGGTTTTGATTTCATATTTTTTTGCATCCCGAATGAGTATAAAAGCTACTTCATCATTTATGTATGGGATATAACGACCTTCATTGAATAGTGAAAATTCCTCTCTGTTGATGAATAGAAAACTAATTATCCAAAACTCTAAGAAGCCATATTTTAGCTTAAAGGGCTTTTGGGAAAGTAGGTCTATAAACTCTGTAAGCTTTCGTTTACTTGTCTTTGCACTTTCCAAAAACTGCCAACTTGCGTTCCAAAGTGCTGTAAAAGATTCATCACTTGGAGGCTGAAAATTGGCTGTGAATGAATTTGGCTCAAAGTGAATACCTGTCTCTTTTAGTAAGGAAATATAGATCGTGCGCTCAGGTGGAAATTTTGTGCTTTCAAAACCCAAATTCGGTTTATTCCAATTATTTAATAAGGCTGATATGTAGTTCTTCTTAGCCAAATGAATTGAACTGGATACTTTAGTCTTGTTCATCAATTCATTGCGATAAGTTGGCGTGTCAGGGTAAATATCATTTACGATTTGAGATAAGGTTTGATTAAACTTTCTACGGCTTTCTATGGTAATTTCTTGCCTATTATAGTACCATTTTATTTCTGCATTTTGACCGAATAATTCGTCATTCAAAGACTTATTTAAAGCCGCTATTTGACTGTTTTTTAGGTCTATTAACTCACGCTTTGCAATCTTATCATTGTGTATAAGTTGTAGGGCTTTTTCTATGGTTTTAATATCAAGTAAATAGGCTCTAATAGTGTTGGTATTACCAAAAACACCGTATAAAATCGGCTCATTTTGGATGCTCTCAATATGCTCGTCTTGCTCAAAAAGTAAGTTGATGAAACCATCTATTTCAGAAGATGATGCTTCAAATTCTATGATGGCTTCCTCTGATAATTTGAACTCAAATAATCGTGGTGTTCCTTTCTGATAGCTTACGGCTTTTGCTGAAACAAAATCTAACTTAAAGAAAGGACTAAGCTCTAGGGCTAAGTTTGTGATTGGTATTAGGTTTTTCCTTGCTTCTTCCTGTATCGCTTCAATATCCACATCCGTTCCTTCAAAGAGCTTAAAGCGATTTCGGAAGGATAGATATTTGATTATCTGCTTATCCTCTAGTTTATTGATGATTTGAATAGCATCCTCTATACCTAGACAATGTAAGGCATATTGGCTAATCAAGTCGTTATCAATTTTTGCACCCTGCGGACCTAAAATATCTAGTAAGCCTACGGTCTTTACTAGCTTTAAGGCTGCGGAAATATATTGCTCACTTAGTTCGACCTCTACACGCTCCAAAGAATGCCTAATCATATTCCATTTGAAATAATCAGGATTGTGTTTCGATGTAAGTGTAGAGTAGTAATTATATATCAGATAATCATAAACCTTAGCAAGATTGTAGTAAGGTGTTGATTCGTTTGGTGTAAATTGGTTAATACCTAGATGCTCGTCCGTCTGCAAAAAATGAAATAGGGAACGCTCGTTTTGTCCGTATCGCTGTAAAGAAAGCGTCATCGTCATTGCAGAAAGCAAATCGAAAGGATAGAGCTTATTTGCTAGGCTTTCGTGGGTATCATCATTCAGCAAACTAAAAATACCCGTTCGCTGAATAGTCTTTAAAAGTTGTGGATTACTTTCAGGTCTTTCTAATTGGGTATGCTTCACCAAGAAGTTAGAAGCTAGACGCAGTAGCTGTTCAACAGGCTCATTAAACGTCAGTTCCTTTAAACGACCTTTTACCTTTTCCCATTCTTGGCGTTGTGTATCTTGCAGTCCTACTGCATAAGCATCAAAATTTTGGTGAAGCGTAGTAAGAAACAAAAGGTTTCGCCTTGCATCATTCGCAAATTCTGCAAGCTGCTGTATAAAATACATCTCACTTTCGGGCGAATTTTGGGCTGCATATTCTAGGAATTTCCCAAACTCATCTACCAAAATGACTAAGCAAATACCCTTTGCTTTTAGCTTCTTATGTTCTTTTTGTAAAGCAGTTAAAATAGCTTTACTATCGGGTTCTACATTAAATTGTTCGGCTATCGTAGCAATGAAAGAGCCTGAAAATCCTACTACTTTATAAAACTTGAATTGGCTGCAATCATTAAATTGACCATTAACCTTACCAAAGTAATCAACCCTGCCCTCCAATTGCTGCATAAAGGCAAGTAAGAATGCAGATTTCCCAGTACCGTAGCTACCAATGATATTGTAAGAATGTAGGCCAGTCTTGAAGTTAGATGCTATCTGCTGAAATACATTTTTACCGTTATTAGTAGGAAGATAGTATTGTGTACTATAACTATCTCGAATAATATTTATAGATGGAGAAAATTTATGCTGCATAGTACGTTTTTAGGACTTCCCAACGATCAATCACTGTCTTGAATTGTAGAACGCTAACCCCTGCATCTTCTGTAAATACAACCGAACTCGCATACTGCTTTACGATAAAATCAATTTTTTGCTTCAAGCCTTCACTGTCTAAGGCAAAGATAGACGCTACTTCTTGAATATTTGGTATAGATAGCGTTTCTGAATCCTGATAAGTATGCAATAAAGCGAATAAGAATATTTCAGGTGGTAAGTCTGTTTTTACACCAATCTCTACCTTGTACCAATCTCCTGATTTATCAAGCTTGTTCACTAGCTTTAATTCGTGGAGCAAACCCATGAAATTATCCTCAATACCGCCTTTACTTGGAGTGATATAATTATTGATAAAAACACTAATATCTCTTTTCAGCGAACTTGTATGATAGGTAAAATCCTTATCCGTACAATGACGCTCTAAGTAAGTTAATAAATGTTCTCTTGTAAATTCTACGCGCTGCTTTCTAAAATCTTGGAAAACTAAACGGTAGATAGATGAATAGTCTCTATTTACTAGACTGTAATGTAGTAACCAAAGTGTGCCTATATCTTCACAGTAAGGGTCTAGTCCATTTTCGCCAAATAGCAGTTCCGCAAACTCATTCGCTCGGTCTTCTGTATCTACCAAACCAAAAGCCCTTAACCAAAAACGGATAGCAGAAACCATATTTTTACCAACACCTAAAGGCACAACAGCTTTATCATTGAATTTGCCATCCTTCCAAAGATGGTCTAAGCCTTTTTTCAACCAATAGGAACGGCAATAGAATGTTTCATGTCCTGTGAATTGTAATTTTTTCATTTAAACCTTCATTAAAAACACAAAATGTTTTAATATTGATTACAAATTTAAAACATTTCTCTTTTTAAAAATTTTTAGTTAAGAATAATTTTCCAATTGGATAGAGCTATGCAAGTATTTAGAACGTAAAGATAATCTTATTGGTGACAGAGCTTGAATGCTTTGTGGCATTATCTTCAAAGATTAAAATGCCAAATAGTTGTATGTATCAAAAAATCAGAAACCCAATACTTTCCGTAACCCTTCCATTAACTTATTAACTTCACTTAGATTATTCTCTTTTCCAAAACTAAATCGAAAACTAGAAAAGGCAGCTTTTTCTGAAAGTCCCATAGCTGTCAGTACATGAGAGGGTTCTATTAATGCAGAAGTACAAGCTGAACCATTGGAGAACATTATGTTAGGCATTCTTAGCATTAACTCATCAGCATCCATATTTTCAATTTGCACATTGCTCACATTAAAAAGACGGTAATCTTGATTTCCATTAATCTTTATACCTTTCAGTTCTAGTATTCTGCTTTCAAAATAATCTCGAATATTTTGAACATATTTTTGATTTTCATTCATTTCTTTTTTTGCCAATTCACAAGCTTTACCTAGACCAACAAGAAAAGGAACATTAAGTGTACCACTACGAAGTCCTTTTTCATGTCCTCCCCCATGAATGATAGCATCCAATTTTACTTTGCGAGAGTTTCTGCTCTCAACATACAATGCTCCAATGCCTTTTGGGGCATAAAATTTATGCCCTGAAAAAGCTAATAAATCAATGTCTGCCTTTTTAACATCCAAAGAGATTTTACCAACTGCTTGTGTAGCATCTGTCATAAAAATAGCACCCTTTTGATGGGTGATTTCTGCAATTTTCTGTATTGGTTGAATCACTCCTGTTTCATTATTCACGTACATCACAGATACCAAAATGGTACTAGTCCGAAAAGCTACCCTGAATTCTTCTAAGTCAATCAATCCATCATCTTTTACAGATAGATAAGTTACTTCATAGCCACTTTTTTCTAAATACTTACAGGTATCTAAAACGGCATAATGTTCAGTCGCAACACTAATAATATGATTGCCCTTATTGGCGGATGCCTTTGCAACTCCCTTGATAGCTAAATTAATTGCTTCCGTAGCTCCCGAAGTAAATATAACCTCATTTTCATTACAATTAATTAACTGACCAATTTGCGTCCTCGCTTTTTCCACCGCATTGTTTGCTAGTAAGCCAAATTTATGCTTGCTAGCTGCGTTTCCAAAGTGATGCTTTAAATATGGCATCATTGCTTCAAGCACCCTTTCATCAAGAGGAGTCGTTGCATTATTGTCTAAATAAATCATTGCAGAATGTATTTCTTACAACTTACGTAATGTATTTGTACTAGAAAAATTCTATAAGCATTCTTCTAATTTCCAATAGTAATTTATAAAACATTACCTGCTGCATCAATAACTTCGTCCTCAAAACGAGAAAGGTAATGTTTAGTTACTTGATTAGATTGAATCATAAACAAAAGATAAAAGCACAATTTTAACTTTACTGTAATCTCAATATTTCCATTGCTTTAAGCACCTTCTCATCATCTGCCTCACCAGCATAATTATCAATCGTACTGAAACTTTCATGGTCAAGCAAGTGTGAAACTGTATTCCTATCTGCTCCCTCATTCAAGGCGAGTGTAGCACTAGAATAACGAGCAGAATAATAGGTGAAATAACCATCAAATTCTAGCTTTGATGATATAATGACGCAAGCGTGTCGGATTCTATTGGCATCTTTCAATACTCTGTAAGCAACTGCTTTTTCAGTTGCTTCACAATCTTGCAGAATATAAAGGTGATTATTCACAAAAATTTTTAACTCGCTCGAAAGGGTTGAAAAATATACTTTCTACTTCTTAAAAATATTATTGTGAATAAAGTCTAAAAGACATATTGATTTGCTTTGTTTTCAGTAGGTTTTGTATCAAACTTTTTAGTGATCTCTAATGCTTCAGGCAAAAGTGGTTTTCCATCCTTCGAGCTCACCCCCGTTTTATACCTTTGATAATGCCAAAGATTGTCTTTGATATGTTTGTATTTCAGTTTGGCTATATCAATCAAGTTTACGCCAAAGCAGTAGAAAGAGAACCACCATATAGCCATGTGTTTTTCCTGTGTGGGAGTTAGTTCATCACATTGATTCAGCTTAATTAGCTGTATTTTAGTTAGGTCTCTAATTCTGTGATTATTGATTTTACTTATTTTGGATTTCTTGTATTTTGAAATATCAAAACCACGAGGATTAGTATAGGGATTTTTGAATGGATTATTTTTGTCAGAACATTTAACAGGCATAATGTGTAAATACAAGCATTTTATTCTAAAAAAACTGTAGAAATCATGAAGAAAATCGACCAGCAAATCATTAAGGAAGCCTATTCTTATAGCACTTATCGCCAGTTGATAGACAATTTATTTGCACAGGAAAAAAATACAGGTACAGACCACAGTGAAGCCATGCTCCACTACACCAAAATGAATATTGCTCGTATGAATCGCTTGGATAAAAAAACGACTCTAACGGAAGCAACTTTGCGGAAACTAAAAGAAATTCAAGAAGAGCAGATTTGGTTGGTGCTAACGGAAGGTTGGTGTGGTGATGCTGCACAAATTCTACCTGTGATGAACAAAATGGCAAATGCAAGCGCAAATATTCAAATGTGCATGATTTTGAGAGATAAACATCTGAAAATCATGGATGCTTTTCTAACTGATGGCGCGCGTTCTATTCCTAAATTAATTGTACTCAACAAGAACTATGAAGTGATGAAGACTTGGGGACCTCGACCGACCGAAGCACAGCAAATGATGCTTGCGACCAAAAAAGCAATAAAGCAAATGTCAAAAGAAGATCGCCAATTTGCAATGGCAAAGCTAAAAACGGATATGCAAAAGTGGTACAACAAAGACAAAACAATCCAGACGCAAGCAGATATTTTGGCGGCACTGGGTTTGGAATAAATTGCCCTTTGACATTGGAATAGCTCTTAGAGGAAAGCCAAGTTGCCTTGTAGCATCCTTTAAGTTGGATCGAAGAACCAAATGTATTTTTTCAAAATCAATTTCAGCGAAACGACAGTGAATATGAATGGAAAACTATTTTAAATCAAAATATATGTTTGCTTTAAAAACAATAGTCCATGTATAATTTATAAGCAATTGATAATCAAAAGATTATAGGTAAAGAACGAAAGTGTAACTCTTTGAATATCAACTCTTTGTGTTCTATGTGTCCTTTGTGGTTCAAAAATTGCACATACTATTGTAAAAAAATTATACAAAAGATTTATTTCCATGCCGAGTTTAGCAATTATCAAATCAGGGTTGATGACCAGCATACAAGACCATGGCAGGAAAGGCTGGATGTATTATGCGATCCCTCGATCTGGTGCAATGGACAATAGGGCAGCGCAGTTGGCATTGAAACTACTGGGCAAGGCAAGTGGTGAGGCAGTAATAGAATGCACCTCAATTGCGCCACATATTTTGTTTCATCAAAAAACACTAATTGCTATTACAGGGGCAGATTTTGATTGGAGTCTGGAGGATAAAAAAGTTGTTTTAAACCAGATAATAGAAGTGGAAGCAGGGGCGATTTTGAGAGGAAAAATTGCAAAAAATGGCTTACGCGGCTATCTTGCTATTCAAGGAAAAGTAGCATTAGAGCAAGTCTATGATTCTTATTCAACTTATCAAAATGCTAGAATAGGAGGTTTTCAAGGACGTTTTTTACAAAAAGGAGACGTTTTGAAATGGGAAGGACAAGAAGGTGTTATGAAAGGGAGCGTCTATGAAAATTCGTTAATCTTTTCTGATATTGTACCGATTCAAAAAGGACCAGAGTTTGATCATTTGACTCCCTTATCTGAATCTTTACTTCTTGAAAGCGACTATAAAATCAGTGCAGAAAGCAATCGAATGGGAGTGCGATTGCAAGGAACGCCTCTAACTGCTACCAGTTATCAACTCAAGCACAGCCTACCCGTGTTGCCAGGTTTTGTACAATTGCCGCCGAGTGGATTGCCAATTATTATTTTGCAAGACGGACAAATTTCGGGTGGCTATCCGCGTATTGCGTACGTGAGAGGACGAGATTTATCTCTTCTCAATCAAATTCCACTGGCTGGTCATTTCAGATTTATGTTAGAATAGGGATACAACTTTTAAATAAGTGGTCACGCAGATTTATTTTTAAGATATGTCATATTTTGGTCTTTGAGAACAATCTCATAATTGTTTAATAACCAGCTTCTTATCAAAGTTAAATATGACATATCTAGCATTCGATTAATTATGTCCATGTACTTAAGTAGTCGTGCAAATTTAATCGTTGTTTTAAGAAACTAGATATGTCATATTTACTTTTATTAAACATCTGAATGTCAACGACTAGCAGGGGTTTTCAGACATGAAAATATGACATATCTTACTCTATCAATTTTGTATGACCACTTAAGTACCCCGCTCTATTTAAACCACTAAGTAAAGTGTTCCTTATAAACAATTTAAACAAATAGGTGCAAGTACTTAAAACAATACAGTGCTTAATTATTTCAGCTTACTAGAAAGCATTAGCTTTGCATTTTTTATTGAATAGCGTGATTTTGGGCTAAAAGAACCACCCAGATAACGATAAAACAATAAGTCTTGACAGAAAAGTATTACAAATGGTATTCCCACAATTTGGGAATGGATATGGAAATGTTGGTCTTTGGAGAAAGAGGCTATCCAGTCGTATTGTTCCCAACTACAATGGGGCGTTATTTTGAATGTAAAGACCAAGGCTTGGTAGGTGCTGTGAGTTGGTTTGTCGAGCAAGGCTTGGTTCAAATTTACTGTCCCAATTCCATCAATGAGCACAGTTGGTACAATCGCAATATTCACCCAGCCGAGAAAGTCCGTAACCACAACTGGTACGACAAAATGATATTGGAAGAAGTGGTTGATAAAATTCGTTGGAATACGGGGACAGGGAAAGTCGCTATGGCAGGTCCTAGCTTTGGTGCCTTTCAAGCTTTGAATTTCGCTTTTCGACATCCCGAACGAGTCAGTCATTTGTTCTCTATGAGCGGCAAGTTTGATATTCGGTCTTTCATGGACGGCTACTACGATGATAATGTCTATTTCAATAATCCGATAGACTACATACATGGATTGAATCATCCGAATCTTTGGCAAATGAGCATTATTCTGGGCACTTCAGAATGGGATATTTGTCTAGAATTTAGTCAGGATATGTCGCGTAGATTGAATGAAAAAAATGTGAATCATTGGCTGGATATTAGAGGCTGGAAGGAGCACGATTGGCCACTTTGGCGAGAGATGTTTCCGCACTATTTGTCTTTGATTTAAGGAGCATGTGAGTGAGGGGATTGAGAGTGTGAGAGGATTGAGAGGGTGAGAGTGTGAGAGAGGTGAAATATCCGTTTGATCTTTTTGTTCTGATTTTTTATTCCTCCATTAATTTTAAATTTCTACGAATTTCAGGGGATTTTGAGCGTTAAATTCTCCCTAAGGAAGTTAAGGCTGGGAAACATTTTTTTCTAGCTTGCCGTTCTCTGCTTGTTTTTTGGGTAAAAATACAGACTCACACCGTTCAATATGAAAAAGACGCTTTTATTCCTCTCCCTTTGTATTTTCTATTCCTTCACCTTTGCACAAGGCTATGACACGGCATTCGGACTGCGCTTGGGTACAGAATGGGGTGCGACTTTCAAGCAGCGGCTTGCCAAACGTACGACGGGTGAATTGATGGTGCAGCACAGCAATAAAAGAGAAGAAACGACACTTACGCTGCTGGGCGAGCAACACTTTCCGCTACTCGTCCGAAATTTTAATATATACGGCGGTGGCGGCATTCACGCTGGCTTTATCAACAATCCAGATGATGATCCTGATTTGAAAAATCCAGTGGGATTGACTTTAATTGGTGGTGCGGAAATTTCTATTGGTAAAATCAATCTGTCTTGGGACATCAAACCTTCTGTGAATGTAGTAGGTGGACAAAATAGAGTCTATGCGCATACAGGTGTTTCAGTTCGATACATTATTGATAAGCGTGAATTGATTAGAAAACGAAGCGATAAGGAAAAAGTGCGTGCAAAAAAGAAGCGGCAGAAAGCGAAAGAAAAACGCAAGAAAAAACGAGCAAAAGAAAAAGAAAAAAGAGGCGGTGGCATCAACTGGCCGTTCAAGACTACGGGCTAATCATACGTCATTATTTTGGTTGTCTGAATTTTTTTGTGGAATTATCAAAATCGACCTAATTTCTTTTAGTGAAAAAAGTGCCAAAAAGGTTCTAAAGCGCTTGCCATACTCAAAATTGAAGTACTCAATCATAATTGGGATAATACCTGGAATAAAGCTGCTTAGCAGCTAACTTTTTACAGAGGGAAAATTTTCAAAGAACCTTTATTTTTTCAAAGAACACGACTTTCATTTCTCTGTTTTATCAATAAATTCAAGCAAAAATCAACACTATGTTAGCAACAGAGGAAAAAGATTTATCGCCCGCCGTAAAGGAAGAGTTTCAATGGATGGATACGGTATCTGATTTGCTAGATACGAGGTTTCGCATTCCTTTTACCAATATTCGGTTTGGGGCTGATTTTCTGATCGGCTTAATTCCTACCGCAGGCGATGTATTTAGTTTTGGACTGTCGGCTACGCTCATTGTTGCAATGGCACGGCACGGCGTGAGCGCAGGCGTTTTACTCCAAATGATCGGTAACCTTGTTTTAGATACGGTCGTCGGTGCAATTCCAGTTGTTGGCGACTTATTTGACCTGACTTACAAAGCCAATCGCCGAAATATGCGACTACTACAGAAGCACTACGAAAAGGGGAAAAGAGGCAACACAAAAGTAGCGGTTTTAACGGTCGTGCTTGTTCTGATTGGGCTTTTCATCTTGCTGATTTGGATATTGTGGCAATTCCTTTCTTGGCTAAATTCTCTTATCTTCGCTGGATGAAAGGATTACCTGTTAGCATACAAACCTTTGAAAAGATACGCGAAAATGGTCTGACTTATGTGGACAAGACCGATTATATTCATCAATTGGTCAGCCAAAACGCCTACTTCTTTCTCGCTCGCCCAAGACGCTTCGGGAAATCGCTCTTGCTCACCACTATCAAGTCCTATTTTGAAGGACGAAAAGACTTGTTCGACGGACTTTACATCGCAGAGAAGGAAAAGGAGTGGGAAAAATATCCCATTATTCATATTGATTACTCGTTAATAGAATATGCTAGAGGCGATGAAATTTTTCTGAATAGTTTATTATTTCATCTTCAACAAAGAGCAAGACGTTCTGAAATAGATTTAGCGGCAAAATCTGTCTCTGACGCTTTTGAAGAGTTAATAATTTCGCTTTACAAAAAGTATAATCAGAAAGTAGTCATCTTGATAGACGAATACGACAAACCAATGGTAGATGTGCTCACAGAACCAAAAAGATTTAGAGAAAACAGAGCCGTACTAGCAAAATTTTACGGCGCCATGAAAGGCTTGGATCATTACTTTCGCTTCGTTATGCTCACGGGGATCAGTCGTTTTGCCAAAGCCAATGTTTTTTCGGGCATGAACAACCTTAGAGACATCTCTATGGATGATAATTTTAGTTGCATTGTCGGTTTTACGGAGGAAGAATTAAACCACTACTTTCCTGAACTTATACAAGATGTTGCGGACAAATTCAAGGTAGAATTGGCGGTAATTAAGCAGGAAATCCGCAGAATGTACAACGGTTTTTCTTGGAATGGTAAAGATCGGTTGTATAATCCATTTTCGATATTTAATTTTTTTCTGGATCGAGAATTTGGCAACTATTGGTTCTTTAGTGGCACACCCAGTTTTCTGATTGAATTAATCAGAGCAGAAAAGTTCATTCCTTCTCAACTCGAATTAATTGAAACACCTGATTTAGAAGGATATACCAAGGATGTCAATTATCTGCCCATTGGACCTTTACTCTTTCAAACGGGCTATTTGACCATTAAAAAAATAAGATACGAAGGCTTTCAGCAAATTTTCCACTTGGATTATCCGAATGCAGAAGTAAGAATTTCTTTCATTAGGTATTTACTAGCTGATTTCACGAGAAAACAGCAGCATCAGATTTCACCTGCGACTTCAGGTTTAAAGGATGCCCTTAGAACAGAAAATTTTGATAGGTTTATCACTATTTTGCAGGCATTTATTTCTGATATTCCAGCCAGGTTACACCTGCCGAAGGAGGCCTATTATCATTCTATTTGCTATATGATTTTGCGCTTATTGGGTGTACAATTGCTACTGGAAAAAGAAACCTCTAAAGGGCGAATAGATGCAGTATTGGAGCTCACAGATAAGGTTTATATCATAGAATTTAAATTTGGAAAGGAAGGAGGCAGAATAAAACGTGTTGAAACACTTGCTCAAAAAGCAATTGAGCAAATTCAAAAGAATAAATACGCAGAAGCTTATCGCGCTGATGATAGGAAAGTGATCTTGTTTGGAATTGGTTTTCTGAATAAAAGCCTCTACGGAAAAGCCGTTAGCTTGCAAAACAAATAGGACTGGGTTCCATTGAAAATAGGAAAGTTCATTAGCCTTTTGTTGATTTAACTTCTACTATATCTATCCCATCAACCACTTAATCAAATTGAGTTTTCCCGTTGAGTAAGGTGGATATTTTACATTGGGTTCAAGCCAGAAAGGCTTATCTATGATGCTTTTGCGATGAGAAAAAGTATCAAATCCTGCTTTGCCATGATAGTTGCCCATTCCGCTGCCGCCCACTCCTCCGAATGGTAGATTGCTGTTGGAAACGTGCATTAAGCTATCATTGACTGCTCCACCACCAAAGGAGATTTCTCGAAGCAATTTATTGATCGTAACTCTATTTTTGGAATAGACATAGAAAGACAAGGGCTTTGGACGTGTTTTGATCTTTGCGATGACTTCATCCAGATTTGTGAAGGACAATATGGGTAAAATAGGACCGAATATCTCTTCTTGCATCACTTCATCCTCGAAGGAAACATCTTGAAGCAAAGTCGGGCTGATGAAGCGTTTTGCTCGATCACTTACACCGCCGTAGCACACCTTTTCTTGATCCAGTAAAGCCACTAGACGATCATAATTTTTCGTATTGACGATTTGTAAATAATGATCTGCATCTACATTTCCTTGTTTTGGATAATTATCCAATTCTTCTTTCAAAGCTTCAATCAACTGGTTTTCAATGGATTGCTCCACGAGAATATAATCAGGTGCGATACAAGTTTGTCCAGCATTCAAAAACTTTGCCCATACAATACGCTTTGCAGTCATTTCGAGATTCGTATCTGCCATCACGATGGTAGGGCTTTTTCCACCCAGCTCTAAAGTCACAGGCGTGAGGTGCTTTGCCGCTGCTTCGTAAACAATTTTACCCACCGAAGTGCTTCCTGTAAAAAATATTTTATCAAATGGATATTTGAGGAGTGCTGTTGTCTCTGGAATGCCACCTTCTATTACTCGAAAATAATGCGCAGGAAAATTTTTGTTGATAAGTTGGGCAATTGCTTTTGAAGCATTGAGGGCTATTTCGCTAGGTTTCAATATGACGGTGTTGCCAGCGGCCAATGAAGTGATAGCAGGAAGTAGAGAAAGCTGATAAGGATAATTCCAAGCACCAATGACAAGCGTATTGCCAAGTGGCTCGGAGAGGACGTAGCTTTTTGCAGGAAAGTTCGCTAGACCAGTTGATACACGTTTGCGCTTACTCCACTTTCTGATGTTTTTGATGAATAGCTTGAGTTCGTGATAGATCAGCGAAAATTCTGTAGCATAAGTTTCAAATTCTGACTTGCTGAAATCTTTGTAAATGGCTTCGTACAATTGCGCTTCGTTCGATTTGAGTAGTTGTTGCATCTTTTTCAACTGCGCTATTCGGAAGTCAATATCTTTGCTTTCGTTAGTCTGAAAGAAGCTTTTCTGTGCATCATGTATTTGTTGGATCGTCATGGATTTGATTCATTTAAAATTGGAAAAGACAAAAAAAGACAACTTGAACATTTGCTCCTCTTCATCTAATTCTGACTGCTACAAAATGTTCAAATTGTCTTGCTAAAAACTGCACTTGGGCTTTTCTAAAACTTTCATTTCTGGACACCGCTCTATTAGGGGAATTTGTAAAATATAATCTACCCTATTTTACTTGTTCTTTTTCCTTCATACTACGTTGAAAAGCCTCGCTGATGCCCTGCATCGTCTACGTTTTTCGCCTTGTTTGAAGAAAAAATACCTTCGCAAAATTTGGGTACCTTATTTATTACAAACTCCCTAGAACTTAGGAATGATGAAAGATAAGTCTTACTATCCTGAGTGCCTTAGTGGTTTACATAGGTTGGAAAACTTAAAAACTATACTTCACATTAGCCCTAAAATAGAAAGGTACACCAGGCGTGAAGTGCAATTCTTCCACTGGCAATACTTCTCCTTTTAGACGAGATTCAGTGGCGAATTGGGCTTCGTTCCATTCCTGATCGAAAATATTTTCAATGATGACGCCAAAAGTCAGATTATTCAAAGTATAAGACGCATTGAAATCGGTAATGAAATAGCCTTCCGCAACGATACTGTCGTCTTCATTCGCTGGGCGATCTTTGATGTAGCGATAGCGCAAGCTAGCTGTGACACCTTCTGGATGGCGGAAAGTCAAGCCACCTACGGAGGTCAAATCGGGCGCAAGTGGAATGAAATCAGCTCCTTCTTCTTCCTCCGTTGCTCTGGCGTAAGTATAATTGATATCTCCATCCAAGAACAAATAATCGTTCAGTTGGTAACGCAAAGAGAAGTCCACACCTTGTCGTACGCTTTTTCCACTAGGTTCTACAACTGCCGCATCTCCTACATAAACAAACTCTTGCTCTAGGAACAAATACCAAACAGCAGGACTTAGCCAAAGTCGCGGCGCAGGTTTCCAAACCAAGCCCAAATCTGCGCCATAAGCAGCAGGTAAAATCTCCTCTCCACCTTGTGCTACTACTACTCTAGTATCATTAGAGTGAAAACTCTTACCCGCTTTCAAGAATAGTTGCAATTGATTATCTGGATTATAAACGACATTGAATTTGGGCGAAAGAATCGCTTTCTGCTGCGCTTCGTTGGAATAAGTAGTGGATAGAAGATCATTGTATTCAAAATTAAATACATCCAAACGTGTACCAATATTAATCATCCAGTTTTCAAAGTCAAAACTAGCATCTACAAATCCAAATACATTGGTTTCGTCCACATTCCCCAAAGCCAATTGCTCCAGTGTAGTTTTGCGATTCGCGGTGAAAGCCAATTCATTATCATTGACATCATCGTAGCGTAAACCCGCGCCATAGCTCAATTCTAAATCCGCGCTACCCATATTTAACATTTGATAAAGCGTTGAATTAAATCCATAAATATTTCTAGTCTCAAACTGCCGAATTTGATCTCCTTCTACTGGGTTTTCTAAGAAAAAAGTGAAATTAGAGAACAGTTCAAAGTCGTATTGACTGAAATAGGCGTTGGTTTTTACAAATTTATTTTGCCCCAAAATTTTATTATGGCTGATCGCAATGTTGGTACGTCCCGTCGAGCCACCTTCCGTATCGTCAATTGCACCAAAACGCGTAATGCTACCATCCTCTACCGCCCGAACGGGAATTTGTCCAGAAGCATCCCAGCTACTTTCGAAGGTGGATAGGATGACCGATAAACGATCGCCACCATTGAGTTCCACATTGTATTTTCCCATAATGTTAAATCGCTTAAAGTTCTGTGGTGATTCCACTGGTCCGTCTGTCATAATGTATTCCGTCGCGACGTAAGCACTGTGCTTTTCTTGATTGCTCAATAGATCAAACAAACCCACCGTTCGGAAAGTATTGAATTGCCCAAATTCCATGCCGAACATACTGTTGTCAATCTGATCTTTGGTCTTGAAATCTACATAGCCAGCCGTCGTAAAATTACCTTGCTCGGTGTAATAAGGTCCTTTTCCAAAATCAATGTTTTGAATGGTTTCTGGAATCAAAAAGTGCAGATCGGAATAGCCTTGTCCGTGCGCATGGGAGACCATATTGACGGGCATGCCGTCCACCGTCAAAGCAATATCTGTACCGTGATCTATATCAAAACCTCTCAGAAAAATCTGTTCCGCCTTTCCGCCGCCCGCGTGCTGACCAATGAATAAACCAGGCACACGACGCAGTATTTCTTGCGAAGAAGCGACGGGATTGGTTTGCAAGTCGATGCGTGTAATGGTATTCACATCTTTCAAAGAATTGGTAATATTGACTTGTTTTAAGTCTAGGTTTTCTTCTCGTAACACAATTTTGGCTGCTTGCTCTAAATCCTCTTGAGCAATGACTTTTTCGGCAGTTTCAAAGCCTAAGAAGCTAATTAAAATAGTGTCTCCCACGGCAACGCCCACCAATTCAAACTGCCCCATTGCATTGGTGTGTGCATGTTTTTCCGTAGAAGGCGTATAGACGTAAGCATCTTGAATGGGGCTATTTTTGGTACTGCTAACGACGCCCTTGTAAGATTGAGCAGCAGCTATTTGCGCTATGAAAGCGAAGCAAATAATATGTAGTATCTTTTTCATGTTTGTTAAGTATCTTATCTAATCAATATGATCGCCAAATTGAAAAATGGATAATATATTTTAAAAATATGCAAATAGTTTAATAGCTAATTATCACGTTTGCCTGATTCTGTTCATTTTCAATTCCCTACTCTTAATCATCAATTTGGCGAGCACATTACTAACATAGCTTAGATCAAATACTAGCACTTTTGTAAAGTGCGTAATGAATAGTTCCATTCTTAGACATTTTTTTGTACAGAAATTGAATTTTAAAGATTATTAATTCTAAAAAATTTAATTTCTATCCGAACGACTCCTCAAATTTTTTCGTAGAAAAAATTCAAACTTTATCCACATAATATAGAAAGTGTCCTGCAATGAAAATGGATGATTCTAGTATTTGAAAACAATATTATGATTGATTTTATAAACATTTGGAAATAGATTCTCTCGTAGCATTATATGACGAACCTTGAGATTGGACACCATAAAATCCAGAGTAGAATCAAAAGAAAATTAAATGGAAAGGAAGTACTAAGTAGTCAATGCTAAATGAACTAAAGATATGATTTTGTAGCTAAGGAACGAGGGATGAATAAACTGAGGTTATTTGTGCGTCGTTCCTAAGTACTAGCACCTATTTATTTCTGCAACAATTTTTTATAAAAACTTGATTATAGCCAATTTAAACGAATCAACAGCTTAAACAAATAGGTAATTAATTGATTAATAGCATTTAGCATCTGACTTCTTACTTATACTTTCGGAGGCGGTGTGAGCAACTTAGGAATGAAAGAAATATAGTTCAATGGTGTTTGCAAATGTTGTTGAGAACTCCAATCATCGGGTGAGTCCTTCAGTACAAAGTCTTGTTTTATTTTAAGGTCTTCTTGGGGAATCTCTGCTTCCTGTTCCGAATCTTGTTTCTCCCCGCTGTCTAGTAAAGATTCAGCGAGTACTATTTTTTGAGCTGCAAGTTCTTGTGAATGGATATGTTCGCCATGTTCTTGTGAAGATGTCCTAAAGAAATCGGTGTGTGTATTTTGAACGCTAGCTAGATGAGCAACAGAAGTAACAAATTGGAAAAGCGGCTGTTGAAAGCTAAGTTCGCCGTAGCTGATGAGCAGCAAATAGATGAGTAATGGACAATATGGACGAAAATTGCTTAGCATTTCACCGTTTGAGCCAAGGGTTTACGAGAACAAATATATATTTTATTACTAATAATTTATGCAATTTCAACCACAAAGGATACGTAGAACACAAACTCTTTGTTCTCAAGAGTTTTAATTTCAAATTCTATCATCATAGACTATTGATTATTAGTTGATTACGAATTTTATTCGGATGATTTATTGATATTAAATATGTGCCAAAAATTTAGTATGATTTAGAGAAAAACGACTTTTTGTGGTAGAGTGGGCACAGAAATAGGTTTATCACTTGCCAAATGGGTAGTATAATTTGGATGAATTTCGATAGGCGTTAGGTACCACATTTTTTCTTCCACCGCAATGGGATGTTCGCAACTTAGCACTTCAAAGGATTTCAAATCCATACTAAAACCCTTACCTTCTGCTTTTATGATGGCCTCTTTGCGCGTCCAGTAGTCGTAAAAAGCCATGGCGGGCTGTGCTGCGCTTGCTATCAATTGCCATTCGCCATCCGTCATCTGAAATTTGAATTCTCGAATGTCAATGTTCTTGTGATATTCTACATCTATTCCGAATACTATATCTACTCCAATCGCACAGACCACCAAGTTTTTTGAATGTGAAATATTAAAGTGAATTGGGCTATTTTTCAGATAAGGTTTAGCTAGCTCGGTGTAGCCTAAAGTATTGTAGTCTAATATTTTATCGAATTGACTGAGCAGCCCTTCTTTCAGTAAAAGTCGCCCGAGCAGCGAAGCTTGTGCATCTTGCCAACGACGAAATTTGAGTAACTTTTCCTGAAAAGAAATGGGAAAAGTAGTTAGATGTTGACGAAATAATTCTTGGTGTTTTTTAGCTTCTAAAATTGTGTATAATACCTTTACCATTCTTTTTTATTTTTCAAATAGTATCTTTGTGTTGCTCTAATTGATGATCTTACGATTTGTTCGATCGTTGATTTTCTAATAACTATTGCGTAGCTCTAAAATAAGATTAGGCGTGTACGAAGTCTTAAGCTATGCTCAAAATAAGTCTCAGGAACGCTCCTAAAAATCGCTCAATAAGTATGCCCCAAAGGTTTTTTATGGACGGAACTTGGGTTGACCGCAACAGTAGCGACGAATGCAGGAATGAATAGTTCATTTGATAGGAGGTTAGAGCTCTGAGTTATTTCTATGGAAGGTAAAAGGAACTTTTCTGACCTGCTCCACAAAGTTCCCCCATAATCATGGAAAATAATACCAAATCAATTGGATAATTCTTATTCCTGCATTCGTGGCAAAAAATATTTTATAATAAAACCCTAATATTGAATGAAAGTATGGTCTAAGATACAGTCAAAAATTCAAGACTGGAAAACGGCGGCAGCGATTTGCAAGGATTGGCAAAAGCAGGGTTTAGAAATGGTTTTCACGAATGGCTGCTTTGATATTCTGCACTATGGGCATGTACACTATCTAGCAGAAGCGCGGAGTTTGGGGGATAGACTCGTCATCGGACTTAATTCAGAAAGCTCTGTCCGTCGATTGAAAGGAAAGCATCGTCCAATCAATGACTACTTAACCAGAACGCATCTTTTAGCAGCATTGGCTTGTGTAGATTTAGTAGTCGTATTTGAGCAAGATACGCCTTTGGATTTAATTCAATTGTTGCGTCCAGATATCTTAGTAAAAGGTGGTGATTGGAGGGTCGAGCAAATTGTAGGGTCAGATTGGGTAATGGAGCGCGGTGGCATTGTGAAGAGCTTACCTTATGTCGCTGGATATTCCACTTCTAATATTGAGCAAAAGATAAAGCGGCAGTAGTTAAGAGCTTGTTTGGAGCAGGATTAAACTGTAAGTCAGTAGTTTACGGTTCACGCCTGAGTCAGGCTCGGAAAATACTGGTTTACAGGAAGATAATGCTCCAAGCATGCTCTAAGCAAACCAACAGCTTAAACAATTAGGTGCAAGTACTTACTTGATTTACATTCTTTATTCAGTACGGAAAAATGTCCTCCGCCATACGCATTGCTTCTTCAAATGCTTGATTTTGAATGCCCGTTGGAGCTTGTTTTTTTTCAAAATAACGAATCATATTCTCCATAGGCATATTACCTGTCAAGTCATCTTTTGCCATAGGACAACCGCCAAATCCTCTAATTGCACCGTCAAAGCGACGGCAACCATTTGAATAGGCGGCTTCCACTTTTTCCTTCCAATTGTGTGGTTCTGTGTGCAGATGCGCGCCGATCTCAATATCTGGATAATGGGGCATCAGATTAGAAAACAAGTAGCTGATGCTATCTGGATTGGAGACGCCAATCGTATCAGATAATTGTATAATATGAATGCCCATTTCCACCAGGCGATCCACCCATTTTTGCACGATTTCTACATTCCAGAGATCACCGTAAGGATTACCGAAACCCATTGAGATATAGACTACCATTTGTTTATCATTAGCTAGACAAATATCTTGTATATCTGCCACGCGTTCCAAAGATTCTTCTATCGTTGCGTTGGTATTGCGAATCTGAAAAGTTTCAGAAATGGAGAAAGGATAGCCCAAATAAGTGATTTCTTCAAAAGCAATTGCGTTGAACGCTCCTCTTTTGTTGGCTACAATAGCGAGTAATTTTGAAGTCGTTTGTTCCAAATCTAGCAAGTGCAAAACAGCAGCGGTATCGCGCATTTGTGGAATGGCTTTGGGTGAAACGAAACTACCAAAATCTATCGTATCGAAGCCTACTCGCAGCAATTGGTTAATATATTTCGCTTTTGTCTCAGTCGGTATGAAAGGCTTCAAACCTTGCATGGCATCTCTAGGACACTCTATCAGTTTTATCATGTTATCGGACGTGTTTCTTATGTTTTTTAGCTGATACAGTCAGACAATAGTCCGTGTATAATTTATAAATAATTGATAATCAAAAGATTGTAGAAAAAAATGAAAGTGCAACTCTCTGAATATCAACTTTTTGTGTTCTGTGTGTCCTTTGTGGTTCAAGAATTGCATGGACTATTGGTCAGAAGAACAAACAGATTAATATTCTTATCTGCATAATGCGCAAAATATGGATTTAAAATAGTTTTATCAAGCAAGTGTAGCAACAAGCATCTCTTAGGACTTCATAACAATCGCGGTTAAATTGGCGTTAAAATCATTGTCTTTTTTAGCTTTTGTTATAATTTTAGGCATTTGTATAATTTGAAAACAGAATGAAAAATGAAGTTTTCGACATATTTAATCCAAACACAAAAGTAGCAGCCTCACGTCTAAGGTGAACACGGCGAGGCAGATAAATCGGTTAAAACTTTCGCTATCAAAAAATTCCTTTGATATAAGCTGCTTTAGTAGTCGAGCATAATTAACTTACCTTACTAGTGCGACTAAACCGAATTAATTGACACTTTCAAATCGCCTTAAACGTATATGATGGCAAGGTTTCTAATTGTCAGTTACTTATGACTTGAACCACTAGCGGACGTTTTAGAAGTCAAATGCTAGATCGTCCCCTTCGGTGGACTATTAGTAGTCTAACCGCTCACTCAAGTATTTTAAAATATGAATAAAAAAGCCATTTCAGCGATAATTGGTTTAATGGTGGTGGCACTCCTTGGGATCACTATTTTGCAAATAGGACTTATTCGTTCTGCGGTAGAATTGAAAGAAGACCACTTCCAGCAGGATGTGCAAGCGGCACTGAACGCAGTAGTAGAAAGGATAGAGGAGCAAGAACGCCTCGAAGCAATCAATAGCAATAATGGATTTTCTGCCCGCTACCAACGCAAAGACGAGAACAGTGACCTCAGTTTATTTTCGGGTAAAGGATTTGGAGAATACACCGCCACTATCAAAGGAAGTAGCTCCTTATTTGATGCCCCTGAACTAGAGTATTTGCAGTACAGAAGTCGTATCACGGATCGACCAATTGTAGAGCGGTTTACGCTCGAACAAATTGATAATTATATTAGAAAAGAGCTCAAAGATCATGGCGTGAGTACGGACTTTCATTATGGTGTTTTTTCAGAAGCCAAGGGGAGCATGGTGATAGAAGATGGTATTTATGTGGTGGAAGACCCTGGCGCAAAGGACTTCATGGTGGATCAGAAAAATCTTTACACTACTGACTTCAAAGTGCATCTTTTTCATCCAGACGGCAAGACGGCGGGTTGGATTTCTGTATTTTTTCCAAATGCTTCGAGCTTTGTCTGGAAGCAAGTATGGATCAACATCATTGGCTCTATTTTATTCACTTTGGTCATTCTTTTCTGTTTTGCTTATACTATACAGGTCATATTCAGGCAAAAGAAACTATCCTCCATGAAAACGGACTTCATTAACAATATGACGCACGAATTTAAAACCCCCATTGCTACTATTTCTTTGGCTGCAGATTCCATTGCTAGTCCAATGATTGCAGGAAAAGCAGACAAAGTAGAGCGCTTTGCAAACATCATCAAGCAAGAAAATAAGCGCATGAATAGCCAAGTGGAAAAGGTCTTGCAAATGGCATTATTGGATAAAGAAGATTTCAAGCTCAAATTGACACAAATTGATTTACACAAGGTGGTGCGAACTGCGGTAGAAAATATAGAATTACAGGTGGAGAGAAAAGCGGGTAAGGCCTACACCGATCTGAAAGCAGATCAGGCATTTGTGGAAGGCGATATGACACACGTTTCCAATATCATTAATAACCTACTGGATAATGCCAATAAATATTCTCCCGAAAATCCAGAAATTTCTGTTCATACACGCAATGTTCCTAATGGGGTAGAAGTTACTATAAAAGATAAAGGGATCGGGATGTCTAAAGAAGCTCGAAAAAATATATTTGACAAATTTTATCGCGTACATACGGGCGATCTACACGATGTAAAAGGTTTTGGGCTTGGTTTGAGCTATGTGAAAGCGATGATGGATGCCCATAAAGGAATCATAGATGTGAAAAGTGAAATAGGGAAGGGGAGTAGCTTTATCCTATTTTTTCCTTTTAGGGTATGAAAATACCTCTAAATTTGTTATATTTGGACAAAGCAATGCAGTTGGCCATAAATGCTTACTTTTATGAAATGAAATAGCCCTCTTGTAAACCTATTAAATTACGACTTACTTACCAGAACATACCAATTACCGATTATATCGCGCAATTTACTCATTCATCCACCCTCATACATAATTGATAAACACTAAATGGCTATCTTTTGTGGTTCTTACACGTATGAAAGCTGTATCGGTCTGCGTTTATACTGCAAACGGGATAAATTCATACAGGTGAATCTAATTGTTGATTTGTTGAGGTGTTTATTCGTTTAAATATCTCAAAATCAATGTTTTGCATTTAAACAAATAAACAATATAAACAGATAAAAAAGCATATCCAGTTGCATGGATTTATTTCGTGCGCAGGATATATCTGCTTTTAACCAAAATCAGGCGATGTAAAAAAGTTCGCCTTAAACTGATTTGATTATTTCACGTTCCTAACGAATTTGCTTCTGTCTCAATAAATCTTCTAGTAAGTCAGGCAGGTTTATATTTTTGAGCACTAGGCTCTGATTTTGGTAAAGAGAACAATCCGTGAACCTTATTATATAAAATACAAATTATGACGATTACAACTAACAAAATACTCTTAGTAGAAGATGATCAGAATTTTGGAGATGTTTTGAGATCTTATTTAGAAATGCATGATTATGAAGTGACACTAGCAACGGATGGCATGCAGGGTTTAGATAAGTTTAACAAAGGGAAATTTGATCTTTGTATATTTGATGTTATGATGCCCAAAAAAGATGGCTTTACACTAGCACAAGAAATAAGAGAAAAAGACACTGAGACACCAATTATTTTCTTGACCGCAAAAACGATGAAAGACGATGTTATTAAAGGCTTTAAAATAGGAGCGGACGATTACATCTCCAAGCCTTTCAATTCTGCTGAACTCTTGATGCGCATACAAGCTATTCTCAAAAGAAGTCAAGCAAAAGCAGACCCTAGAGAAGAAATCAAAGAGTTCGACATCGGACGTTTCCACTTCAATTATCCTTTACGCATTCTCACTTTCGATCCAGATGGCGCAGCTACAAAAGACAAGTTATCGCCAAAAGAGGCCCAATTGCTCCGTATGTTTGCCATGTATAAAAACGACATTTTGCCACGCTCGGAGGCACTGACCAAAATATGGGGAGAAGACAATTATTTTACAGCTAGAAGTATGGATGTATTTGTGACAAAGCTCAGGAAATATTTGAAGCCTGACGACAACATTGAAATCGTTAATATTCACGGAAATGGATTTCAATTGTTGATAAAGGAGGAAGAGAGCGTTTAGTGGCTTCTAGGATCGTTGAGTCATCGAACTGCGGGCTTGTTGGTTCTGAACAGAATAAAAAAAGCGATAGGATTATCAGAATATAATTCTATCGCTAATTTTTTCAGCATTACAGTTTTGCAGCAGTAGGCGTACTGCTTTCATCGAAGGATTTTCCATTCCAGAGCCCCAGCCATTCACAATCTTTTCCAATTTTCTTGTAATTTAGATATTGAATA
Source organism: Bacteroidota bacterium (assembly GCA_039201015.1). Classification (GTDB taxonomy): domain Bacteria; phylum Bacteroidota; class Bacteroidia; order Chitinophagales; family Saprospiraceae; genus JAAUTG01. The sequence goes on from JBCCRX010000006.1 coordinate 37,806, forward strand.
ATTGCTTCTCTCTTCTTCTCACGATGTATTAGAATTGCACTGTTGCCAGAGTTAACATTGAAATAGTACTTCCCAACGCCCATTGTGAACTTCTTCTTCATATCAAAATATTTATAGTTTTTCTTTCGACTTCTTACTCTTTCAAGCAAAAACAGCAATCATCAAGTGTGGTGATTTGCTAAATTTCTGGAATTTAGTAAATCTAAATTGCGACATTTTGAGAACTTATCCGCCTCACGGTGTCCAGCTTAGGCATGAGGCTAACGTACCCGCATGTCATTTATTTGCTACAATAATTCCCACTTTCAAGTCAACGACATAAATCTAAATTTAGTTTATGAGCGATGTAAAAAATGCTGCATTTGGCTTGAAAAGAGTATTTTAGGGCTTGTTTATCCACAAAAGGGCATTTTCCAATAAGTATTTATCGTTTCCGAATCAAGAAAATTCCGTCTCGGAAGGGCAGTAAAAGATTTTCTACCCTTGCATCTTCTTGCACTTTTTTGTTGAAAGCATCAATTTTCTGCGTGTCTTTGTCTTGTTTTGCTTGAATCACCTTACCACTCCAAAGCACATTGTCCACCAAGATATAGCCACCCGATTTCAATTGCTCCATTGCTAATTCGTAGTAAAATTCATTGTCATTTTTTCCTGCATCTATAAATATCAAATCAAACTTTTCGGATAGGGTAGGTACGATCTTTTTTGCATCCCCAATGTGTACTTTAATTTTATCAGATAAGCCCGCTTTTTCAATGTACTCTCGAATCAAATATTCCAATTCTTCATTCACTTCTATGGTGTGTAAGATGCCACCCTCTGCTAAGCCTTGTGCCAAACAGATGCTAGCATAAGCGGTGAAAGTACCAATTTCTAGAATCGTTTTGGGTCGAAGCATTTTGCTAATGAAACTAAAAAACTGTCCTTGAAGTGGTCCAGAAATCATTTGAGGAGAGAGTGTTTTTAGGTGGGTTTCGCGTTCTAATTCATATAGAATATCACCCAGTGCAGAAGAGTGAGCTAGGCAATAATCCAGCGTTAGGTTTTCCAGATATTTGGTAGTTCTTATCATCTGTGTTCTTGTATTTCGGCAATGAACGATCTACAACAAAGAAGTGTTGAATTAAAAACGAATTGAAATGGGATATAGTAACTACAAAAATCTGAGGCAAGTTGCGGAAAAATTCAATATCCGCATCATAAAATCAGATTTGATTCCAGCTATCAATCCAATAGCGCCTTCTTCTTGGCTAAAAACCAGCTTAGAACTAGCTTACAATGTCGTTTTGACGAATGAAAAAGTAAAATCAGAACGACTAATCTCGCCTGTTCTCACCGAAATACATCATCGACACAAAGATCAATTCGCGCTTTTTTCTGGAGAAGAACTCAATGTCGAACCTGAAAACGATCTCAACGGACCTTGTGATTTTTTCTTTTCTGCCAGACCAGATGCTTATTTATTGGAAGCACCGATCGTTGCTTTTACAGAAGCAAAAGACGAGGATTTGGATTACGGCGTGGCGCAATGTGCCGCCCAAATGATTGGTGCACAGCGATTTAATGCAAAAGCTAAAGAAAATATAAATGCGATATGGGGATGTTCTACAACAGCAGGAGAGTGGAAGTTCTTAAAATTGATCGATCAGACGCTGTATGTGGACATCAATAGCTACTACATAGATCGAGTGGAAAAGCTGCTAGGTGTATTTACTTACATTTTCGCGCAATACGAACAAGTGGATCAGCTAGTTGCGTCTCCGAATTGAATCCAATACGCTTTTTGCAAGGGAACGTTCGCTGGGTTCGTTTGCAATTAGAATTTCGCAATGCCCTCTTGCACGAAGGGCAGCGGCAGTGCTTTCCCCAATTGCAATCATTCGCTGGTTCGCTTGCAATTGGTTGCTGTGGAAATAGGCTTCAACGTTTAATGGACTCGTGAATACGAGTAGTTTGCAATCGGTCATAAAACGACTTAATTTTGGCTTGTTGTTATAAACGATCAAATCAGTAGATATTATATTTTTGTGTAATATTTTTTGAATGGACTGCCTTGAATTTTTTGCTCTAGGGAATAAGACGCGCTGTTTTGACGCTAACTTGACAAATTCGGAAGCTGCTTCGTCTGGTTTTCCATTACCGATAAAGTCTATTCTATCTTGATATTGCTTGAGATCATGGGCTGTTGATTCGCCGATGCAAGCGTATTTTAAAGCAATAGGAAGCTGAACGGACAAGCCTTCATAGAAATACTTTACTGCCTTTTTGCTGTAAAAAAAAATCCAATCTACTGCTGGGACTTCGTCAAACTTTACTGCCTCAAATTCAATCAAAGAAATACCTTCTACCTTTATACCCTCTGCTTCCAAAGTCGTTTTGAAGATGCTATTTTTTTCTAAATCCCGACTGATGAATACCTTCATAGAGAGCGATTTGCAGAAGTGCAATTAACAATCTTTTATCCAGCAACTTCCCGTTGCTAGATAATTTTCTCAAAAGATTTAAGTAATTGATGTTACGCACTAATATATTTTGGTGCGAGAAATATAGTAGCTCTTCAAAGCTACCGTGTTTTGAATTAGAGTGGCCGTTGAAGCCACTCTAATTCATAAAAATTATTTCAGGAGCGAGCCATATTTGAGCTTTTAGCTCAA